>CAYUME010000159.1:8133-8955 GCA_964445475.1 uncultured Planctomycetia bacterium | reverse complement strand
GCAGGGGACGGGCCTCTTCCCCACCCGCTCCACCGCGGCGAGCACCTCCCGGACCGAGAACCCGTGGCCGATGCCCAGGTTGAAGGCGAGTGCCCCCGGCGTCCGGTCCAGCGCCTCCAGCGCCCGCACGTGGGCGTCCGCCAGATCCTCGACGTGGATGTAGTCCCGGATGCACGTTCCGTCCGGCGTCGGGTAGTCGTCCCCGAAGACCTTCAGGGGCGGGGCGGTCCCGAGCGCGGCGGCGATGGCCAGCGGGATCAGGTGGGTCTCGGGCCGGTGGCGCTCGCCGAGCCGCGCGTCGGCGCTCGCCCCCGCGGCGTTGAAGTAGCGCAGCGCGGCGGACCGGAGGCCGTAGGCGGCCGCGAAGTCCCGCAGCACCACTTCCACCATCCGCTTGGTCCACCCGTAGGGGTTGACGGGGGCCTGGGGGTGCGTCTCGTCCATCGGCGTACGGACGGGGTCCCCGTAGGTGGCGGCGGAGGAGGAAAAGACGAACCGGGGGACGCCTGCCGCGCGCATCGCCTCGAGGAGGTTGAGCGTGTTGGCGACGTTGTTCCGGTAGTACTTCGCCGGGTCGGCGACCGACTCGCCGACATAGCAGTTCGCGCTGAAGTGCATGACGGCGTCGGGGCGGAAGCCGTCGAGGGCGCGGCGGATCGCGGCCGGGTCGGCGAGGTCGCCCTCGACGCAGTCGCCCAGGACGAGGTCCCGGTGGCCGGTGGAGAAGTTGTCGAAGAGCCGGGTCGCGTGGCCGGCGGCCTGCAGGGCGCGGACGGCGTGGGACCCGATGTAGCCGGCGCCGCCGGCGACGAGGATCTTCAT
>CAYUME010000159.1:0-8123 GCA_964445475.1 uncultured Planctomycetia bacterium | reverse complement strand
CAGGACGGGCTCCGGGACGGGGGGACCGGGACGCACGGGAGACGGGCACGACGGCGGAGACGGCCCGGCGCGCCACGGCGGTCCGTACTCTGCCAGCCCCGGGGGGGGATGTCAAGGCGCCCCTGTATCCCTGATCCGGGGATTCATGCTGCCGCGCGAAGCCGACTGCCGCCGGGACCGCCCGGGGTGCCGAGAGGACGCCACGGTGTTGTTCCTTGCGGTCTTTCTCGGGCAGCTATCCGACTTCCACGCGAATCCGGTGCTCCCCGTGGTCGTCTGCCAGGGGAACCCGGCCGTCGGGCAGCTCCGCCTCGTCCAGCAGGACACGCCGGACCTTCCAGGTCTCCGGCCCCTCGATGACCACCTCGATGTGGTACTGGGTGCCGTGGTACCGGTAGTGCACGCGGTAGTTCCGCCACTCCGGCGGGACGACCGGGGCGAAGGAGAGATGCCCTTCCTCCAGCCGCAATCCGAGCAGGCTTTCGACGATCAGCCGGTACATCCACGCGGCCGAGCCCGTGTACCATGTCCAGCCGCCCCGCCCGGCGTGGCGGGGGAGGGTGTAGACGTCGGCGGCCAGGACGTAGGGCTCGACCCGGTAGGTCTCGATGTGCTCCGCCGTGTCGCCGTGCAGGATGGGGTTGATGAACCGGAAGAGGCGCCAGGCCGGGCCGGCCTTCCGGCGCGCCGCCAGCGCCATGGCCGCCCAGACCGCACCGTGGGTGTACTGCCCCCCGTTCTCGCGCTCGCCGGGGACGTAGCCGCGGATGTATCCCGGGTCCCAGGGGGCCCGGTCGAAGGGCGGCTTGAGCAGTTGGACGAGCCTCAGGTCGGGATTGACCAGCTCGTCCAGGACGGACTGCAGGGCCTGGTCGGCGCGGTCGGGGGGCGCCACGCCGCTGAGCGCCGCCCAGCTCTGGGGCAGCGAGTCGATCCGGCACTCGGGGCTCTGCGCGGAGCCGAGCGGCGATCCGTCGTCGAAGTAGGCGCGCCGGTACCACCGGCCGTCCCACGCCTCCGCCTCGACGGCCGTCCGGAGCTTCTCGCGCCACGCGGCGCATTCCGCCGCGAAGGCCTCGTCCCCGCGGCGGGCGGCGACCCGCTCGAACTGGCGCAGCACCTCGCACAGGAAGAAGGCCAGCCAGACGCTCTCGCCCTCTCCCTTCGCCCCCACGCGGTTCAGGCCGTCGTTCCAGTCCCCCCCTCCGATGAGCGGGAGGCCGCGGGAGCCGCGGCGCTGCCCGCGGCGGACCGCGCGCACGCAGTGCTCGTAGAGCGTGGCCTTGTCCTCGGTGACCTCCGGCAGGGCGTAGCGGGACTCCGCGTCCGGCTGGAGGGGCGGGCCCTCGAGAAACGTCGCCCGCTCGTCCAGCACGCCCCAGTCGCCGGTCCCGAAGACGTAGCGGCAGGTGGCCAGGGGCAGCCAGAGGAAGTCGTCCGAGCACTGCGTCCGGACGCCGCGGCCGGCCGGCGGATGCCACCAGTGCTGGACGTCCCCCTCGCGGAACTGGCGGCCGGCGCAGTCCAGGAGGTGCGGCCGGGCCAGCCACGGGCAGGGGAGGAGGAAGGCCATCGCGTCCTGGAGCTGGTCGCGGAACCCGAAGGCCCCGCCGGACTGGTAGAATCCGCTCCGGCCCCAGAAGCGGCAGGCCACGGCCTGGTAGAGGAGCCAGTGGTTGGCGAGGATGTTGACGGAGGTGTCCGGCGTCTCGACGTAGATGCCGCCCGTCAGGTGCTTCCAGAGCTGCCAGACGGACTCGAGGGCCTGGCGCGCCCCGCCGGGGCCGCCGACGCGCTGCAGGACCGCGCGCGCCTCGTCCTCGCTCCCGGCGGCGCCCAGCGCGAAGACCACGTGGCGCTCCTCGCCCGGCGGCACCTCGAGGTAAGTCTGGATCGCAGCACAGGGGTCCCAGCCGGCGCCCAGCGCGCTGGAGAGGCGGACCCGACTCATCGCGTCCGGCCGGGACAACGTCCCGTTCCGTCCGATGAACTCCAGGCGGTCGCCCGTCACCGTGCGCTCGGGCGTGCTCGCCTGGAAGAAGGCGACGCCGCCCGCGAACTCGGGGTGGTAGGCGTTGCCGGCAAAGAGCGCCCCGGTCTGCGGGTCGAGGCGCGTGTGGATGTGGGGCGCGATCCGCTCGCGGCTCTCCCCCAGGACCCATTCGACGTAGCCGGTCACGCTCAGCCTCCGCGTCCGTCCGGACCGGTTGCGGAGCGTGACCGCCGTCAGTTTGACGGGCGCGTCCGTGGCCACGGCGTGCGTGACCTCGGAGGAAAGGCCGTCCTGCGTGTGCTCGAAGACGGTGTACCCCAACCCGTGCCGGCAGGTGTAGGGGGTCGGTCCCGGTGCCGGCTTGGGAGCGGGCGACCAGAAACGACCGCTCTCCTCGTCCCGGATGTAGAACGCCTCGCCCCCCCGGTCGGTGACCGGGTCGTTGTGCCAGGGCGTGAGCCGGTACTCGTGGGCGTTGCGGTACCACGTGTATCCCATCCCGGACTCGGAGACGATCGCCCCGAAATCGGGGTTGGCCAGGACGTTGATCCAGGGGGCCGGCGTCACCTGCCCCGGGTGAAGCTGGATCACGTACTCCCGTCCGTCCGGGGTGAAGCCGCCCAGCCCGTTGAAGTACAGAAGCTCGCGGAACGGCAGGTCCATCTCTCCGGGCCGGACGGGCTCCGGCCCCCGGACGGACCGAAGCCGGGGGGCGCGCGGCGCCGGCCGGGTCTGACGTTGAACCTGTTCGGGCAGGTTGCCGGCCCGGTCGGAGAAGACGAGCCGGGCCACGGCCTGCAGCAGCAATTGATCGGTCTCTCCCAGCTGGTCGGCGCTGCGGACGAAGATCCCGCCGGGCTGGTCCAGGACCTTCGCCCCGGCGCTGGCGCCGACCACCCCCACGATGTCATCGAGGAGGCTCTGCCGGTAGCCGGTATGGACGTCGGACCAGATGACGAGATCGACCCGGAGACCGTGATGGCGCCAGAAGGTGTGCGCGTGAACGAGGTGGCGGACGAGCTCCAGGCCGCTGGGATCCGTCACGCGGGCCAGGACGATCGGAAGGTCGCCGGAGATGCCGTGCCGCCAGAGGTCGGGCTGCCCCTTGCGGTTGCGGGCGATGAGGCTGGGGCTGCTGCGGTAGCGCGGGTTGGCGTATAGCACGGAGCCCGCCAGGCTTCCATAGAGATCGGCGTCCGCATCCGTGACCTGGAGCTGGTGCAGCAGGATCTGGCTGTGCATCCAGGCCATCTCGAAGACGCGGTCGGCCTGCAGGCGGTTCTGGTAGCGGTCGGCCAGGACGAGCGCGGCGGCCCGGTCGGGCCCCGCGCCCAGGATCGCGTCAAGCGTCACGGATTGGCCGGAGTCGAGCGCGAACCGGCGCCGCAGCGCGAGCAGGGGGTCGAGGACGGCCCCGGCGGTGTTGCCCAGGGGGCCGGGCCGGTCGAGCGCCGCCGGGTCGGCCGGCGAGCGGCCTCGGCCGATGAACCGCGCGCGGTCCGTCTCGAAGGAAAGGTCCTCCATCGCCTCGGCGCCGTGCACCAGCAGGAGGTGGAACATCCACGGCGGCGCTTCGCCGGCCGCGCGGGCCCGCCGCGTCGCCAGCAGCGCGGGGGCTCCCGGCAGCGCCTCGGTCTCCACGAACAGGTTGTGAAAGGCCGGGTGCGCGGCCTCGCTCCGGGGATCCATCAGGACGACTTCGGCATAGCTGGTCAGCTCCAGCGTCCGCGGGCGGGACGCGCGGTTGATGATCGTGATCCGCCGCAGCTCGACGTCGTCCTCGGGCGAGACCGCGATCAGGGTCTGGACCTCCACGTCCGGGTACACGGTGCGCAGCTCGGCCCGCCCCAGGGAAAAGACGGCCTCGCACACCTCGGCCTTCCGCCGCAACGGCAGGTGTGCGGCGGACCAGGACTCGCCGCTCCCGACGTCCTGGAGATAGAAAAACACCCCCCAGGCGTCCCGGGCCATATCCTCCCGCCAACGGGTGAGGGCCAAATCCTGCCAGCGGCTGAAGCCCCCGCCGGCGTTGTTGATCATGACGTGATAGCGCCCGTTGGACAGCAGGTGGACCTCCGGAAGGGGCGTCTGGGGTGTCGAAACGACACGGACGGCCTGCTGACGCACCGTCCCCGACTTCGACTCCTTCCGTTCGCTGTCCAGCGCGGCGGAGCGCGCCCGCACGCGCCCCACGACCGGGACGCGCTCCTGGAGCAGCAGGACGGCCGCGCGCATCTCGGGGTCTGCCAGGAAGCGACGCTGCATGGGCCGGTCCAGCAGGACGGCGGCCAGGGACAGGAGGGTCATCCCGCCGTGGTGCGCCATGTAACAGGGGACAAGGGCCCGATCCCGGCCGGCGGGGAGCCGGCTCGGCGTAAAGTCCACGGCCTCGTAGAGCCCGAAGCGGCCGATCCATCCTTCCCGCATCATGCGCTGGAGATTCGCGCAGGCCTTTGACGGGTCGAGCGGAAGGGCCAGGGCCGAGGCGTAGGGCGCGATGACCAGGTCGTCGGCCAGGCCTCGCTTCAGCCCCAGGTCCGGCACGCCGAACGCCCGGTACTGGTAGGCCAGGTCCCGGTCCAGCTGGTTGTAGCAGGACTCGCTGATCCCCCAAGGGACGCCGTGCCGGAGGCCGTAGCGGATCTGCCGCTCCACCGCACCGCGGCAGGACCGGTCCAACAGCGTATTCCGGTACGTCGGCATGACCAGGAGCGGCATGAGGTACTCGAACATCGACCCGCTCCAGGAGGCCAGCGTCAGCGGCCCGGCCCCCGGCGCCGGCTGCCGGCCCAGCGCGAACCAGTGCTCGAGGGGGATCTGGTTGCGTGCGATGCCCAGGAAGCTGCACAGCCGCGCCTCGGAGGCGAGCAGGTCGTAGCTGCCCGGGTCCAGCCGGTGCGTAACCGGCGAGAACCCGATCGAGAGCAGCTTCCGGGAGCGGCTGAACAGGAACTCCAGGTCGAACTCCGACAGCTCCCGGGCACGCTGGGCCAGCTCCCGCGATTCCGCGACACGCCGGCTCGCCTGGTCGCCTGCCTGCGCCGCCCAGCCCCGCAGGCGCCCCGCCAAGGCCGCCTGCTCTGGCGAGGGATCGGACAGGACGGCCTCGATCCGGGCGGCCCATCGCGCTTTCGCCCCGGCCGACATGCCCAGCGACATCCCGCGCTCCACGTCTTCCCGCCACGCGGCTCCGTCGCCGGACCCGGCCGCCGACAGCGCGGCGGCGAGGTGCGGCCATTCGACGGGGTCGAGCCAGGGCGCGAGCAGGAGCAGGTCCTCGCGCAGATCCTCGCACTGCCGGCGCAGCGCGCCCAGCCAGAAGTCCACTTCGGCGTCCCCCCGCGCCGCCGGCTCCAGCGCCGAGAGCTCGGCGCCCCAGCGCGTGAGGAAGGCGGCCGCTTCCGGACCCGTCGCGCGGACCGTTTCGAGATCCGTTCCCAGGCGGTTCAGCCGGGCGTGGAACGCCTCCCAGTCGACACCCCGGGTCCCCGCCCGCCGGGCCCGGACCGCCTCCTGGCGCAGGATGCCGGCCGTGTCCTGGAGCCCTTCGCGCCAGCGACGGGGAACGACGGGATCGTCTTCGATCTCCTTCAGCGCCGACGCCAGCACCAGCAGGTGGGCCGCCAGGTTGCCGCTGTCCACCGTCGAGACGTACGGGGGGGCGAGCGGGCGGGCGGTCCGCGTGTCGTACCAGTTCAGGAAGTGGCCGCGGTGGCGATCCAGCTTTTCCATCGTATCCAGCGCGCGGCGGGTCCTCACCAGCAGCTGTCCGGTTGACACGTAGCCGAAATCGCGGGCGGCGACAACGCTGAGAAGTCCCAGGCCGATGTTGGTCGGGGAGGTGCGCGGGGCGAACCGGCGTTCCGGCTTCTCCTGATAGTTGTCGGGGGGCAGCCCGTTCTGCTCCGGCCCCGCGAAATGCTCGAAGTACATCCACGTGCGGCGCGCCAGGCGCCGGAGAAAGGACGCCTGCCGCCGCGAGAGGCGCGGCCGGTCCACGGGGCGGGGCCGGCTGATCCACCACGCGACCAGCGGGGCGAGAATCCAGCCGCCCAGCGGCAGCGCCGCCCAGGACAGGGCCGTGGGATCCCGCCACGCCACGAGGGAGAGCATCCCCAGCGCGAAGAGCGGGGCCACCCTCATTTCCCAGAAGACGGCCCCCGGCGACAGGCGCGCATCCCGCTCGGCATTCTGGGCCGTCTGCCACTCCAGCCGGTGTCTTCGGCTGACCCGCTGGCGCCAGGACGCGCGGAACGCGGCGTCCAGGAAGACCCACGCCTCGTACGGCAGAGACACCAGCCCCCACAGTTCGATCAGGAACTCGCGTCCCCCTTGCGCCCCGATCCGCTGCGCGTGTCGCCAGAGGGAGAGGTGCCGCGGCGGGCGGATGACGGCATGCGCGGCCCGGGTGACGTTGGGAAGGAACCAGAGCCCGAGCAGGGTGGCGGTCCAGTCCAGGGGATGACCCGCAAAGCCCAACCAGCCCAGTCCCCACAGGACCAGCCACCCTGCGGGAACCAGGTTGCGACGGGCGTTGTCCAGGATCATCCATTGGGAGAGGAGGTCGAGCGGATTCCGCGATCGGCGCCCCTCGGGTCCCGGCACGCGACGGCGCAGCCAGCCCAGGATCTGCCAGTCGCCGCGGGTCCAGCGGTGCCGGCGGCTGACGTCGGCCAGGTAGCGAGACGGATGATCTTCGATAATCTCCACGTCGTTGACGAACCCGCAGCGGGCATGACAGCCCTCGATCAGGTCGTGACTCAGGATCGTGTTCTCGGGAAACCGGTCCTCCGTCGCGGCCGCAAAGACCGCCACATCGTAGAGGCCCTTGCCGACGAACTGCCCGCGTCCGAAGACGTCGTGGTAGACATTGGAGACCTCGCGCGTATACGGGTCCAGGCCGACGTCCCCCGCGAAGAGGCGGGAAAAGAGGGAGCGCCCCGCGCTCACGAGCCCGGCAGAGACCCTCGGCTGCAGGATGCCATAGCCCGACACGACGCGGCGGCTGACGGGATCCAGGACAGGGCGGTTGAGGGGATGGGCCAGGGTCCCCGCCAGTTTCCAGGCTGTCCCGGACGGCAGCTGGGTGTCCGAATCCAGCGTGACGACGTATCGGATGCCCGAAAGGCGCCGGAGGTCGCCCGCCGTAAAGGAAAAGGACTCGGCCTGCCCATGAAGTAGAAAGCGGTTGAAGTCGGCCAGTTTGCCACGCTTCCGCTCGCGCCCCATCCAGACGCCCTCGGCGGGGTTCCATCGCCTCGGACGATGCAGGAGGAAAAAGAGGTCCTCGCCCGGCTCCGCGTAGGTCGCGTTCAGTGCGCGGAGGCCCTCCGCGGCCGCTTCCAGGATCGGCCCGTCACCGGGCAGGGACTCCCGTGCCGCGTCCGGGAAGTCCGTCAGCAGGAGGAACCGCAGGTTGGCGTCGCGGTTGGAGAGGTAGCGCAGCTCCAGGTCGTCCAGGAGCCGCCGCGTCTCGGCCCCGGACGCCAGCATCGTCGGGACGACGACCGCCGTGCGGTGGGCATCCGGGATCCCCCCGGAGAAGTCCATGCGCGGCAAGAGACGCGGTGGCACGAGAAACGTAAGGGCCCAGTGGACCAAGGCGGAGGCGGCGCGGGAGGAGACCAGCAGCAGCAGCCCGCCGACCAGCACCGCCCCCCCCGCGCTCACCGCCGCCTCACGGAACAGGAAGACGAATGCCACCGAGGCCAAGGTCACGGTGGCGACGGCCCACGCGCCGCCCGCGAGGGGGAGGCGGAGGCGGGCCACCCACCGGCCGCAGCGGCGCGGGAGCCCGGGCCGGTAGCCGACGGCGCTCTCAAGCGCCGGGCGCCCCGCACCGATCAGGAAATACCCCACGTGAGCCTCGCACGGATCCGCCGGGTCGCGTCGCGCGCCCCCGGCGGCCAGCCGGAGGGCCTCCGCCGCCACGTCCCGCTCGGTGACCGGGCTGCGTTGCGCGAGGTGCTCGATGACGTGCCGGCAGGCGTCCCGCGACCGGAAGTCCATGCCGCCGTAGACCCCGGACGGGTCCTCGCGCAGGATCCGCTCGGCGCGGCTCTGGCCTTCCACGAACGTGCGCCAGTCCTCCATCCCCAGCTGCCGGAGGCTGGTGATGCTGTTGGCGACC
>CAYUME010000158.1:0-8958 GCA_964445475.1 uncultured Planctomycetia bacterium | reverse complement strand
CTGCTGACCGCGCCCTTTGTGCCGATGCTGTTCATGGGCGAGGAGTACGGGGAGACGGCGCCGTTCCTCTATTTCGTCAGCCACGGCGACCCCGGGCTGATCGAGGCGGTGCGGAAGGGCCGGCGGGAGGAGTTCGCCTCCTTCGCGTGGGGGGGCGAGGTCCCCGACCCGCAGGCGGAGGAGACGTTCGTTCGCGCCCGGCTTCGGACGGACCGGCGGGCGACGCCGGAGGGCTCGGCGCTGCTGGCCTTCCACCGCGAGCTCCTCCGCCTCCGACGCGCCTGGCCCCCGCTGGCCGCGCCGGACCTGGAGGCGCAGGAGGTGTCCGCGCGCGAGGCGCCCCCGCTGCTCGCCTTCCGCCGGTGGAAAGCCGGGGCGGAGGTCTTCGGCGTCCTCCACTTCGGCGGGGCGCCCGCGACCGTGGAGCTGCCCCTCCCCGCGGGCGACTGGAGGAAGCTGGTCGATGCGGCGGACCCGCGCTGGCGCGGCGGCGGATCGCCCCTGCCGGACGCCCTCCGCTCGACGGGCGCCGCGACGCTCGCGCTGCCCCCCCGCGCCGTCGTGCTCTACGGCCGGGGCGGCTGAGCGAGGGCGCGAAACCGTGGAACGCGTGCGGCGGAAGCCGTAGAATCCTTCGCATCGAAAGGATCCCGCCATGGGGGGGATGGAGTCCCTCGACTGCTTCGGTCTCAGCGATCCCGGGAAGGTTCGCCCGGCCAACGAGGACCAGTTCCTGGTCGCCGAGCTCCAGAAGTCCGTCTTCCTCCTGCAGACGTCGCTGCCCAACGAAGACTGCACCCGGGTGGTCGGGCGGGTCCAGGGGCGGCTCCTCCTCGTGGCGGACGGAATGGGCGGGCAGCCCGCCGGCGCCCGCGCCAGCCGCATCGCCGTCCGGGCCGTCCTCCGGTATGTCCTCAACACGATGCCCTGGTTCTTCCGCCTCGACGAGCAGCTCGCCGGCGAGCTGCGGGAAGAGCTGGCCGCCGCCGTCCGCGAGAGCCAGCGCGACATCGAGGACCTCGTCGCCGAGCACCCGGAATACGGGGGGATGGGGACCACCTTCACGATGGTCTATGTCCTCCCCAGCCGGGCGTACGTCGTTCACGTCGGCGACAGCCGGTGCTACCGCCACCGGGGCGGGGAGCTTCGGCAGTTGACCACGGACCACGACGTGGCCCACCGGCTGGCCCGCGAGGGCGTGATGGACCGGGAGGCGGCGGAGCAGTCCGCGTGGAGCGACGTCCTCTGGAACGTCGTGGGCGGGACCCGAAGCGACCTGCGGCCGGAGTTCCGCCGCTTTGAGCTCCGCGCGGGCGACGTCCTGCTCCTCTGCACCGACGGGCTGACGAAGCACGTCCCCGACGCGGCCCTCGCCGCGGAGCTGGCCGCCGACCGGGCCGCCGAGGCGACCTGCCGCCGCCTCGTCGACGCCGCCAATGCGGCGGGCGGGACGGACAACATCACCGTGGTCGTGGCGCGGCTCGCGCAGCCCGCCGCGCCCGGCCGGCCTGTCCGGGCGGCCGTCGAGCACGCCCCGGCCGGGACGGACGACGGCTGGCTGACGACGACGAGCGGGACCGTGCCGGCCGCCCCGGCGGTCGGCGGCGGCCCGGCCCCGGCATCCTGACGGAGCGCTGAGATGGCGACCGAGAGCACCCGTGTTCCCGGGGCCACGTACCGGCTCCAGTTCAACCGGCACTTCACCTTCGCCGACGCGGAGGCCCTTCTGCCCTACCTCCACGCCCTCGGCGTCACGGACCTGTACGCCTCCCCCCTCTTCCCGGCCCGGGCGGGGAGCCTGCACGGCTACGACGTCACGGACCACGGGCGCCTCAACCCCGAGCTCGGGTCCGAGGACGACTTCCGGCGCTTCGCGGAGGCCCTCCGCCGACGCGGCATGGGGCTGGTCCTCGACGTCGTGCCCAACCACATGTGCATCGCCGATCCCGGGAACCGGTGGTGGAACGACGTCCTCGAGAACGGACCCAGCTCCCCGTTCGCCGGTTACTTCGACATCGACTGGCGCCCGCCGAAGGCCGAGCTGGCCGACAAGGTCCTCCTCCCCTTCCTCGGCGACCAGTACGGCCGGGTCCTGGAGAACCAGGAGCTCCGCATCGCCCAGGACGGCGGCTCGCTCTTCATCGTCTACTACGAGACGCGGCTGCCCCTGGCCCCGAAGACCTGGATCCCCGTCCTGGAGGCGGTCCTGCGGCGGGTGGCGGAGCGCCTCCCGGATTCGGACGCCCACCGGATGGAGCTGGAGAGTGTCCTCACCGCCCTGCGCTACCTGCCGCCGCGATCGGAGACCGATCCCGACCGGATCCGGGAGCGGATGCGGGAGAAGGAGGTCATCAAGGGCCGTCTCGCCCGGCTCCTGGAGGCGAGCCCCGACGTCCGCGAGGCCCTCGAGGCCGAGCTCGTGGTCCTCAACGGCCGCCGCCGCGATCCCCGCAGCTTCGACGCCCTCGAGCGGCTCATCGGCAACGAGGCCTACCGGCTCTGCTTCTGGCGCGTCGCCGCCGACGAGATCAACTACCGGCGCTTTTTCGACATCAACGAGCTGGCCGCGCTCCGCGTCGAGGTCCCCGAGGTCTTCGCCGCCGCCCACGCCCTCGTCTTCGACCTGGTCCGGCGGGGGATCGTGACCGGGCTCCGGATCGATCACGTCGACGGCCTCTACGACCCCGAGCAGTACCTGCACGACGTGCAGGCGGCCTGCCGGTCCGCCCGGGGGGAGGACGTCCCGGCCGGTTCCCGGCCCTTCTTCGTGGTGGTGGAGAAGATCCTCGAGGGGGACGAGGTCCTGAACCCCGCCTGGCCCGTCCACGGCACCACCGGCTACGACTTCCTCAACCAGCTCAACGGCCTCTTCGTGGACGCGCGCGGCGAGGACGCGCTCCGCCGCCTCTTCGCCGGCCTGGCCGGGCGCCCGGAGGCCTTTGCCGACCTCCTCTGCACCTGCAAAAAGTTCATCCTCCTCGTCTCGATGGCCAGCGAGCTGCGCGTCCTGGCCTGCCGCCTGGACCGGATCTCCGAGCAGCACCGCTGGTCGCGCGACTTCACGCAGGAGAGCCTCCGGTTCGCCCTCCGCGAGGTCATCGCCTGCTTTCCCGTCTACCGCAGCTACATCCGGCCCGGCCAGTCGGACGTCGACGAGGTCGATCAGCGGCGCATCACCGACGCCGTCGAGGAGGCCAAGCGCCGCAACCCGGCGACCGAGGCCTCCCTCTTCGACTTCATCGGCAGCGTCCTGCTCCTGCGGGACCCGGAGGGCCTGGGGGAGGCGGAGCGGGCGGAGCGGCGCGAGTTCGTCCTCCGGTTCCAGCAGCTCACCGGGCCCGTCATGGCCAAGGGGCTCGAGGACACCGCGTTCTACCGCTACGTCCCCCTCGTCTCCCTCAACGAGGTGGGGGGCGACCCCTGCCGGTTCGGCCTGTCGCTGGACGAGTTCCACCGCCGGAGCCGCGAGCGGGCCCTGCGCTGGCCCGCCTCCCTCCTGGCCACCGCCACCCACGACACGAAGCGCGGCGAGGACGTCCGCGCCCGTCTCAACGTCCTCTCCGAGATCCCCGAGGCGTGGGACGCCGCGGTGACCCGCTGGCGCATGATGAACCGCGGGCACAAGGTCCGCGTCGGCCGCGGGGAGGCGCCCGATCCCGTCCTGGAGTACCTGCTCTACCAGACCCTTGTGGGCGCCTGGCCCCTCGGCGGGGGGGAGGAGGCGCGCTTCCAGGAGCGCGTCCGCGAGTACATGCTCAAGGCCGTCCGCGAGGCCAAGGTGCACACGAGCTGGATCAGCCCGCACCCCGACTACGAGTCCGCCCTGTGCGCCTTCGTCGACACGCTGCTCGACGAGGGGCGCGCGCGGGATTTCCTCGCCGACCTCCGGGCCTTCGTCGCCCCCGTCGCCCTCGCGGGCGCCCTCAACAGTCTTGCCCAGGTCCTCCTGAAGATCGCCGCGCCCGGCGTTCCCGACTTCTACCAGGGCGCGGAGCTCTGGGACCTCCGCCTGGTCGATCCGGACAACCGCCGGCCGGTCGATTTTGCCAAAGCCCGGGCGCTCCTGGAGGAGCTGGAGCTCAAGACGGGGGCGGACCGGCCCGCCCTCCTCCGCGAGCTGCTCGCCGCGTGGCCGGACGGGCGGATCAAGCTCTACCTCACCGCCGCCGCGCTCACGTTCCGCCGGGATCGCGAGGCCCTTTTCGCCTGCGGGGAGTACCACCCCCTCTGCGCCGGCGGGGAGACCCGCGAGCACGTCGTCGCCTTTGCCCGCCGGCGCGGGCCGGCCTGGGCCCTCGCGGTCGTCCCCCGCTTCGCCGCCGCCCGGACTGCCGCCGGCCGCTTCCCGCTCGGCGCGGAGGCGTGGGGGGGCGCCGGCCTCGCCCTCCCCCAGGACGCCCCCGCGCGCTGGCGGAACGCCCTGACGGGCGAGGTCGTGGAAACGGTTGCCGCGGCGGAGGGGCCGACCCTGACCCTCGCGGCCGCCTTCCGGTCCTTCCCCGTCGCCCTGCTCGAGGGCGGGGGCGGGCTGACGGGCTGTTGAGGATCCCGAATCGCCGCCGTGGTTTTCTTGGAAGCGACGAGACCATGCCCGAGTTCCGGTTCAGCACCTCGGCGAAGCTCGTGGAGATCGTGGGGCGGCGGGCGACGACCCTGGCCGAGCTCCTGGCCGGCATCCGGGAGCTCGACGGGTCGGTCATCTTCCACCACACCCACCACTTCGCCCTCCGCCGCCTGCACCTCGTCCCCCAGCCCCCCAACGAGTTCGCGTGGTGGGTGGACGACGCGATGCGGGAGCGGGAGCTGGCCGAGCGGCTCCTGGCCGTGGACATGAACGAGTTCGAGTCGATCCGGGCCCTGCGCGAGCGGCTGGTCGGGATCCTCGAGGAGCGGCTGCAGGCGGGCCCGCCGCCGAACCCCGCCCCGGACGGGATGGCGTTCCACTTCCTCCGGACGCGAAGCTTCGTCCTTCCGACGCCCCACGTTGCGGACGACCTCCGCGGATTCCGGGAGGCGCTGGAGCGGGTGAGCCTGAACTCGATCTACCACCACATGTTCGAGGTGAAGCTGCGCCTCGGGCGAGGCGCCAACGACTTCTCCTACTGGATGGACACCAGCCTCGGGGAGCGCGACCTGGCCGCGTCGATCGCGCGCCTGGACCCGTACGCGTACACGCTCGCCGCGTTGCGGGAAGCGATCCTCGACCGGGTCTGCGAGCGGCTCGGGGAGTCCCGCGCGCGCGGCGCGAACGGGTCCCGCGCATCGTGAGGGAGGAACGGTTCCGGTGAGCGATCGATCGTCCTCGGTCCCGATGCTGACCCGCCTTCGCCGCCAGATGTTCGGCTTCCGGGGCTGGGGCCCGCGGCGCCTCCGCGGCCAGGTCTACCTGCTCGGATCGGCCGTCCTGGTCGGATGGATCGCCGGCCTGGGGGCCATCCTCTTCTACGTCGCCACGCGCGTGGTCGCCCACTATGCGCTGGGGGTCATCGTCGGCTACCACCCGGAACCGGCGCCGGCCGGCGAGGCGGCGCTGCCGTGGCTGCAGGGCGCCGCGGAGTCGTTCCGGCCGTGGCTCCTGATCCTCATCCCGCTGGGAGGCGGGCTGCTCAGCGGGCTCCTGGTCTTCCTGGTGGCGCCGGAGGCGGAGGGGCACGGGACCGACGCCGTCATCGCGGCGTACCACCACCGGCACGGCTACATCCGCCCCCGCGTCCCCCTCGTCAAGATCGTCGCCAGTGCGCTCACCATCGGCACGGGCGGGTCGGGGGGCCGCGAGGGTCCGATCGCCCAGATCGGCGCGGGCTTCGGGTCCTTCCTGGCCGGCCTCCTGCGGCTCGGGTACGCGGAGCGGCGCATCCTCGTGGCCGCCGGCATGGGGGCGGGCGTGGCCGCCATCTTCCGCGCCCCCCTGGCCGGCGCCCTCTTCGCCGCCGAGGTCCTCTACCGGTCCCCGGAGTTCGAGCCGGAGGTCATCATCCACGCCGGCATCGCCAGCACCATCTCCTACACCACCTTCGGCGCCGCCTTCGGCTGGAAGCCCCTCCTGGCCATGCCCGACCTCGTCTTCAAGAGTCCCTGGGAGCTGGGGCCCTACCTGATCCTCGCGGTCTTCATGGTCGGCCTCGCTTCCGCCTACGTCCGGATCTTCTACGGCGTGACGAAGGTCTTCCGTGAGATCCGGATCCCCCCCTATTTCAAGCCGGCGATCGGGGCCTGCCTCACCGGCGCGCTCGGCGTGGGCCTTTACTACCTCTTCCAGCGGCAGCCGCAGGTCCTCTCCGTCCTCTCCTTCGGATACAACGCCCTGCAGGACGCCGTCGCCCCCCGGGCGACCGCCGCCGCCGGCCTCCTGCTCGTGATCGCGCTCGGGAAGATCCTGACGACGAGCCTGACGATCGGCAGCGGGGGCTCGGGGGGCGTCTTCGGCCCCTCCATGGTCATCGGCGGCTGCGGCGGCGGCGCCCTCGGCCTCATCCTCCACCAGGTCTGGCCCGAGCTCGTCCCCCACCCCGCCACCTTCGTCGTCGTCGGCATGGCTGGCTTCTTCGCCGCCGCCGCCAAGACGCCGTTCTCGACGCTGGCCATCGTCTCCGAGATGACCGGCGGCTACCACCTCCTGCTGCCCACCCTCTGGGTCTGCGTCCTCACCTACATCCTCTCCGGACGCCAGTCGATCTACCAGTCGCAGCTCAACAGCCGTTCCCTCTCCCCCGCCCACCGGGGCGACTTCGTCCGGGAGGTCCTCGCCGGCGTGCGCGTCAGCCAGGTCGTCCCGGCCGCCGCGGACGTCCCCGTCCTCCACGAGAAGGACCCGCTCGACGCCGTCATCGACCGCCTCTCCCACTCCGGCTATCCGGTCCTCCCCGTCGTCGACGCGGAGCGGCGCCTGCTCGGCGTCGTCAACCTCGAGGATGTCTTCCTGATCGCCGAGGGGTCGGGGCCGCGGTCCCTCTTCCTGGCCACGGACCTGATGCGGAGCGACATCGTGCCGCTCCGGCCGGACGACACGCTGGACCGCGCGCAGGAGCTTTTCATCCAGAACGACTTGATGGCCCTGCCGGTCATCTCCGACCTGCGCGAGCGGCGGCTGGTCGGCCTGGCGCGACGGCAGGACGTGGCCGGCGCCTACCTCCGGCACGTGCACGGGCAGTCCGCCGGGGGGGCGGAATCGTCGTCCACACTCTGACCAGGAGCCCAGCCCCATGACGCGACTGCTGGACCGGTACGCCGCCATTGTCGGGCGGGACGTCGTCGACGAGCTCGCCGCGCTGGCCGGCTACCTCCGCGGCGTCCGCGTCCAGAACATCAACACCACCGCGGTGGGCGGCGGGGTCGCGGAGATCCTCCACCAGATGATCCCGCTCTGCCGCGAGCTCGGCGTCGACGCCGCGTGGGACGTCATGAAGGGGGGCGAGGCCTTCTTCCAGGTCACCAAGTCCTTCCACAATGCCCTCCACGGCCAGGCCGAAACGCTGACCGACGAGATGGTGGCGATCTACCAGGAGACGACGGGCCGGAACCTGGAGGAGCTGGATCTGTCGGGGGACGTCGTCTTCATCCACGACCCGCAGCCGGCGGGGCTGGTCCAGGGCCGCCGCGACGGGCAGCGGTGGCTCTGGCGCTGCCACATCGACCTCTCGAACCCCCACCCCGCGTTCTGGAGCTACCTCGAGCCCTTCGTCCGGCGCTTCGACGCCTCCATTTTTTCCGCCCCGCAGTTCGCCCGGCAGCTTCCCATCCCCCAGTTCCTCGTCGCCCCCTCCATCGACCCGCTGAGCGACAAGAACAAGGAGCTTCCGCGCGAGAAGGTCCTGGCGGCCCTCGAGCGCCACGGGATCGATCCGAAGCGCCCCGTCGTCACCCAGGTCTCCCGCTTCGACCGTCTCAAGGACCCCGTCGGCGTCGTCGAGGCCTACCGGCTCGTCCGCAAGAGCCAGGACTGCCAGCTCGTGCTGGCCGGCGGCTCCGCGGACGACGACCCGGAGGGCGCGCAGGTCCTTGCCGAGGTCCGCGAGCGGGCGGGGGACGACCCGGACATCCACCTCCTGCTGCTGCCGCCGGATGCGCACCTCGAGATCAACGCCCTCCAGCGCGGCTCGACGATCATCCTCCAGAAATCGCTCCGGGAGGGGTTCGCCCTGACGGTCTCCGAGGCGCTCTGGAAGGGCCGCCCGGTGATCGGCTCCGCCGTCGGCGGCATCCCGCTGCAGATCGAGCACGGCGTGACCGGCCACCTCGTCCGCTCCGTCGAGGGCGCCGCCCAGTCGATCAAGCGGCTCCTCTCCAACCCCGACTACGCCCGCGAGCTGGGGAAGCGCGGCCGCGAGCACGTCCGCCAGAATTTCCTCCTCACCCGACACCTCAAGGACTACCTCTGCGCCTTCCTCGCCATCCGCCGCGGCGGCGACGGCGTGACCAACCTGTGAGCGGCGCGTCCCCGGGCCGCTCGCGCGGGATGGCCGCACGTGCCGGTGCGGTCGATCCGCGGCCGCCGGTTGGGGGCCCCGCGCGTGTCGCCGTGGATGTTTCGTTGCGTGACATTGACCGGGCCAACCGCTTTCCTCCCGCCCCTGTTCATGGTAAAAGGATCGGATGTCCTTCGGCCAGAAGGTCCTCGGCTTCCTCCTCATCCTCCTCGGCTGGATGTTCAGCCTCTGCCTCCACGAGTTCGCCCACGCCCTCGTCGCCTACCGCGGCGGAGACACCTCGGTGCGCGACAAGGGGTACCTGAGCTTCAACCCGGTCCGGTACACGAACTGGGTCGAGAGCCTCCTCTGGCCGCTCGCCTTCCTCCTGGTCGGCGGGATCGCCCTTCCCGGCGGCGCCGTCTACGTCAACCGCGCCGCCCTGCGGAGCCGCGGGTGGGACTGCGCCGTCTCCCTCGCGGGCCCTGCCGCCAACCTTCTCCTCCTCCTGGTCCTCGTCATCCCCTTCCACCTGGGGGTCGTGGACGTCGAG
>CAYUME010000157.1:3403-8971 GCA_964445475.1 uncultured Planctomycetia bacterium | reverse complement strand
CCGCGTCGGTCCCGTCGAGCACGGCGTTGGCGATGTCCGACGCCTCGGCCCGGGTGGGGCGGGGGCTTGTCAGCATCGACTCGAGCATCTGCGTGGCCGTGATCACGGGGACGCCCTGCCGGTTCGCTGCGCGGATGAGGTGCTTCTGGGCGGGGGGGACCTTCTCCGGCGCCAGCTCGATTCCGAGGTCGCCCCGGGCTACCATAATCCCGTCGGCGGCGGCGAGGATCCCGTCGAGCGCCTCGAGCGCCTCGGGCTTCTCGATCTTGGCGATCACGGGCGTCTCGGCGGCGCCGATCGCGGCGAGACGCCGCTTCAGCCGGCGCACATCCCCCGCCTGGCGCACGAAGGAGAGCGCGACGTAGTCGGCGCCGAGCGACATCGCGAAGGCGAGGTCCCGGAGGTCCTTCGGCGTGAGCGCGGATGTGGCCAGCTTCGTCCCGGGGAGGTTCATCCCTTGGCGGGGACGGAGCGTGCCTGCGTCGCGGACCACGCACTCCACGCGACCCGGGCGGACGCGGCGCACGGCCAGGCTCGGGACGCCGTCCCCTGCGAGGATCCGGTCGCCGGGTCGCGCGTCGAGCGAGAGGCGCCTCCAGGGCGTGCCGATCCACCGGCCGGGCGGCGGGGGGCCGCCGGTCACGATGGTGAGCCGGTCCCCCGAACGGAGCTCCAGCGGGTTCCCGTCCGGCGTGTTCCCGAACCGGATCTTGGGTCCCTGGAGATCGGCGAGAACGGCCAGGGGGTGACCGATCTTCGCGGCGAGAACGCGAAGCGCTTCCACGCGGCGCCGGTGGTCGTCGAAGGACCCGTGCGAGAAGTTCACGCGGGCCACGTCCATCCCGGCCGCGAGCATCCGGGCCGGCACCCCCGGCGTATCGCATGCCGGCCCGAGGGTCGCGACGATCTTCGTTCGGCAGTTGTGAGGCATGATGCGGGCTTCCTGGCGGGGACGACCGGCGCTCTCGCGGCGCGCCGGGGGATGCGTGGAAATAGACCGGGGGGGCCGGCGCAGGAAGGATTACGCCCCCCCTTTTCCACCGCTTTCCGGCTCGTCCGGCGGCGGCCCGATCCGGTACGACGACAGCTCCGACCGCGTCCGCACCGGCTTGCCGTGCTTCACCTCGATCTCGGTCTCCTCCTTCACGAGCCCCACGCCGGGGGCATACCACCGCGTGGCGCGTCCCTTGCACCGAAGCGTTTCCGTCTCGATCTGCACGCGCAGGGCCGCGAACGTCCCGGCGGGGACGCGGACCGTCTCCTCGGCTGTGACGGCGGACCGCACCTTCGCCGAGTCGTGTCCCATCGCCCCGGTCCAGGTCCACTCTTTACGCCCCTTCGGGTCGGCTGGCAGGACGAGCTGGGGCGGGTCGAAGAAGACCTCCTCCTGGTTCAGCGACCGGCGGCCGCAGCGGAGGTCGCCCGCCTCGTCCCGACGGTACCACTCCCGCTGGAGCGAGACCTGTCGTGAACCGTCGCGGGGGGCGACGGAGAGGGCGAAGACGAGATGCTCGTGTTCCGCGTCCGCCGGCTTTCCCCCGTCGTCGTGCGCGTGGTCGTGCGCGTGAGGGTCGCGGCAGGCGGTCTTCTCCGTGTACAGGGCGTCCACGACGAAGTCGCCCTGGGGGGCGTCGGTCGCATAGGTCCAGGTACTGCCGCGGACCATCGGGAAGTAGTCGGTCCGGGCGGGGGAGGCGGCGGGCTCGCTCGCGCCCGCGGCGCAGGATAGCAGGAGCAGGACGCCGGCGGGACGGACGGGCATGCGGGATCCCCGGTTCACGCAGAGGTGCATTGTAGCAGTCTGCCGGGGAAAGAAAAGGGTTCGCGTTCCGGGTGGGGCGGGAGCGGGGAATCCCGATCCGCGGGCGGACTACGGCCCGAACGCCTGTGCGGCGCGCCGGGTCCACTCGACGAGCGGGCCGAACCAGACGCCGAGGACGATCGTCGGGACGACGCAGATCCACAAGAGGGCCTGGTAGAGGAGGGGGATCGGTTCCGTCACCGCGCCAGCCTCCTCCGCGGGGGGCTTGTCGAGGTACATCGACTTGATGATCCGGGCGTAGTAGAAGAGGGAGACGACGCTGTTGAGGACGCCGAGGACGGCCAGGAGGACCCAGGGCCACGTTCCGACGGCGATCAGCGCCTGGAAGAGCATCACCTTTCCCGCGAAGCCGGCCACCGGCGGGATGCCCGTCAGCGACAGGAGGAAGATCGTGAAGGCCGCGGCCAGCCCCGGGTAGCGCCATCCGACGCCCCGGCATCCCTCGACGTCGATGACGCAGACCTGTTCTTCGAGGGCGAGGACGCAGGCGAAGGCGCCGAGGTTCATGAAGGCGTAGACGACGAGGTAGAAGAGGACGGCCTGGCCCCCGGCCGTCCCCGCGAGCGTCGCCCCGGCGAGGAGGTAGCCCGCGTGGGCGATGCTGGAATAGGCGAGGAGACGCTTGAGGTTGCGCTGGGGGAGGGCGGCGAGGTTCCCCAGGGTCATGGTGGCGACGCAGAGGACGGCCAGGACCATCCGCCAGGGGACATCCGCGTTCGAGACCGCCCCTCCGGCGAAGACGCCGTCGAGGACGCGGAGCAGGGCGGCGAAGCCCGCCGCCTTCGGCCCCACGGAGAGGAAGGCGGTGACGGCCGTCGGCGCCCCCTCGTACACGTCCGGGCACCAGAAGTGGAACGGGACGGCGGCGATCTTGTAGCCGATGCCGGCGAGGACGAGGAGGAGGACGGCGACGAGGGCCGGCGCCCCCACGCTTCCCGCGGCCAGCTTCGCCTTCAGGGCCGGCCCGATCGCGAGGAGGGAGGATTCCCCGGAGATTCCGAAGAGGAGCGACAGACCGTAGATCATGGTCCCCGACGCGACGGCCCCGTAGATCGCGTACTTGAGCGCCGCCTCGTTCGAGCGCCGGTTCCGGCGCAGCAGTCCCGTGAGGGCGTAAGCCGGGAGGCTGGTGAGCTCCAGGGCGACCACGAGCATCAGCAGGTTCGCCGACGACGCGAGGAGGGTCATCCCGAGCACGGCCGTCACCAGCAGGGCGGCGTACTCCCCTTCGGCGAGCTCCCGGCGGCGGATGGCCGGGGAGGCGAACAGCAGCCCGAGGATCCCGATGCCGGCGAAGAGGGCCTTCAGCAGGGCGGCCGCGGCGTCGTACGCGACCGCGCCACGGAAGAGGAGGACCTGCCCCGTCTCCGCGTACGCCGCCACCCCGCACGCGCGGCGGTGGGCGATGAAGGCGAGGACGACGACGCCGGCCAGGCCGGCTATCGCCAGGTGCAGCGCGACCCCACGCCCCCGCCAGCGCGGCACGAGGTCGACGAGAATCGCCAGCGCCACGAGCGCGGTCAAACCGAGCTCCGGGAGCGCGAACGGAAGGCTGGCGGCATGTCCGAGGATCGGCGTCGTCATCGGTTTTCGGTGCGGCCTTTCCTTTGCAGACGCGGCGTCCGCCGGGCGTCGTCTCTACCGGGCCTGCGGCGCCTTGGGTTCCGGCCAGACCTGATGCATCTGCTCGGTCAGCCGGTTGATCGACGGACGCGTCGGATTCAGGTAGAGGTTCGGGTAGATGCCGATGGCCAGGGTCAGGGCGGCCAGCGGGACGAGCGTCCACCGCTCGCGCGCGTTCGCGTCCGGCATCTGGACATACTTGGGGTTGGTCGGGCCGAGGAACATCCGCTGGTAGGCCCAGAGGAGGTAGGCCGCGGTCAGGACCACGCCGGAGACGGAGGCGATGGCGATCCACCGGATCGGCTCGACCTGGAAGGCGCCGAGGAAGACGAGGACCTCCCCGATGAAGCCGGAGAGGCCGGGGAGGCCGAGCGAGGCGAAGAAGGCGAAGGCGGTCAGCCCGCCGTAGACCGGCATCGGCTTCCAGATCCCGCCGAAGCCGTCGATCTCCCGGTGGTGGGCTCGCTCGTAGACGATCCCGACCAGGATGAAGAGCATCCCCGTGATCGTCCCGTGGTTGAACATCTGCAGGACGCAGCCCGCGATCCCCTCCGGTGTCGCCGCGGCCACGCCCAGCAGGCAGTAGCCCATGTGGCTGACGCTCGAGTAGGCGACGAGCTTCTTCAGGTCCTTCTGGGCCATCGAGCAGAGGGCGCCGTAGACGATGTTCACCATCCCGAGCACGGCGAGGGTCGGCGCGAACCACGCCGTCGCCTCCGGCAGGATGGGGAAACTGATCCGAAGCAGTCCGTAGATCCCCATCTTCAGCAGGACGCCGGCGAGGATGACGCTGATTGCCGTCGGCGCCTCGACGTGCGCGTCGGGGAGCCACGTGTGGAAGGGGAAGACGGGGACCTTGATCGCGAACGCGACAAAGAGCCCGAGGAAGCAGACGATCCAGAACGTCCCGGTGAAGAGGTGCCCCGCCTGTCCCGCCGCCGTCAGCACCCGCAGGTCGAAGGTGTGCGGCTCCACCGTGAAGTACATCGCGAGCATCACGAGGAGCATCAGGACGCTGCCCAGCAACGTGTAGAGGAAGAACTTGATCGCCGCGTACTCGCGCCGCGGGCCGCCCCAGATCCCGATCAGGAAGTACATCGGGAGGAGCATCACTTCCCAGAAGACGTAGAAGAGGAAGAAGTCGAGGGCGCAGAAGACCCCGATCATCCCCGTCTCGAGCAGGAGGAAGAGCGCGAAGTAGCCCTTGACGGCCTCCCGGATGTTCCACGAGACGGGGATGCAGAGGAAGGAGAGGAGGGTCGTGAGGAAGACCATCGGCATGCTGATGCCGTCCACGCCGAGGATGTACTTGATGCCGAAGGCGGGGATCCAGTCCGCCTCGACGACGAACTGGTACGCCGACGTCGGCGTGGCCGTCCCGTAGAAACGGGCGAGCAGCGGGATCGACAGGAGCAGAGGCGCGGTGGTGAAGGCGATCGCGACCCCCTTGACGAGGGTGTCGCGGCCGCGCGGGAGGGCGAGGATGACCACCGCTCCCGCGGCAGGGAGGAACGTCATGAGCGTGAGGAGCCAGCTGTCTGGGACCATCCGGGTTTCATGCTCCAATCCGGGGACCGTCGGTTTCGGGCGCTGCTCCCGGCCCATCGGCGGAAGGGGGGCGCGCCTCCCGCGCTACAGGGTCAACAGCCAGTGCACCCACGTCATCAGCAGGTCTCGCGACGTCCAGATGTTGTAGAGCAGGAGCAGCGCAAGGGTGCCCGCCAGCGTACTGGTCAGGTAGGTCCGCAGGCGCCCGGTCTGGATCCGCTGCGCCTGCCGGCCCGCCTCCGCGACCGCGCACGCCGTCCCGTTCACCGCCCCGTCGACGTAGGTGTTGTCCGCCCAGCCGGCGTAGTCCGAGGTGCCCCGCCAGAACCGGGCGAAGCCGTTCACGAAGCCGTCGATCACGCCCAGGTCGAAGCGGGCGCAGGCCCGCTCGAAGGCCAGCAACGGTCGGACGATCGCGGCCTGATAGAGCTCGTCGACGTAGTACTTGTCCCGAAGGACGCGGTAGGCCCCCTGGGCGGACGCCGCCAGCCGGCCGGGGAGGCTCGGTTTCCAGACGTAGAAGAGGACGGCGACGAGGGCGCCGGTCGCGGCGATCGCCACCGAGACGAGCATCA
>CAYUME010000157.1:0-3367 GCA_964445475.1 uncultured Planctomycetia bacterium | reverse complement strand
CTTCCGCGAACTCCGGCTCCGGCCGCATGGGCGCGAAGACCGGCGCCATCCAGTGCTCGAACAGGTTCGGGCCGAGCACCGCCGGCAGGCCCAGGAACCCGGCCACCGCCGCCAACGCGGCCAGGATGACGAGGGGGAGGGTCATCGCTGCGGGAGACTCGCGGGGCTCCCCGGCGTGGCCGTGGCCGGCGTCGTGGGCGTCAGGGCCGGCTCCTCCTGCGTGTCCGTGGACGTCCGGGGTCGCGTGATCGTGCGCGGGCGCCGCCGACGCGTGATGCGCGTGGGCGTCGTGGCCGTGGCCGCCTGCCTCCGCGAAGACCGGTGCCGGCACGGGCGGGAGCGGGACGAGCGCGGGGCCCTTCCCCCGGTACGTGCCGAAGAAGGTCAGGAGGAGGAGCCGGAGCATGTAGAACGCCGTCAAGCCCGCCGCGCAGGCGGCGATGAACCAGAGGACGGGGTGTCCCGTCTCGAAGGTCTTCCAGAGGATCTCGTCCTTGCTGAAGAAGCCCGCCAGGGGCGGGAATCCCGCGATGGCCAGGGTCGCGACGAGGAAGGTCCAGGCCGTGATCGGCATGTGGCGGCGGAGCCCCCCCATGTTCCGGACGTCCTGAGGGTCGGCGCCGTGGGGGAGGGCGTGGTGCATGGCGTGGATGACGGAGCCGGCCCCGAGGAAGAGGCAGGCCTTGAAGAAGGCGTGCGTCATGACGTGGAAGATGCCGGCGGAATAGCCCGCGACGGCGACGGCGCCGACGCCCACGCCGAGGAACATGTAGCCGAGCTGGCTGACGGTGGAGTAGGCGAGCACCTTCTTGATGTCGGTCTGCACGAGGGCGATCGTCGCCGCGAAGAGGGCGGTCAGCGCCCCGACGGTGGCCACCACCTCGCCGGCGACGGGGGCGACCTGGTAAACGAAGTTCATCCGCGCGACCATGTAGATTCCCGCCGTCACCATCGTCGCCGCGTGGATGAGGGCGCTCACCGGCGTCGGGCCCGCCATCGCGTCCGGCAGCCAGACGTAGAGGGGAATCTGGGCCGATTTCCCGCACGCGCCGATGAAGAGGAGGATGCCCGCGATGGCCAGCAGCGTCCGCGGGTCGCCGCGCCCGAGCACGTCCTTCTGCTCCGCGAATGTCCCCTGGAGCGTCGCGAAGTCGACCGCCCACGCCCCGGTCACCGTCCCGACGGTCACGAAGAGCAGGAGGAGGCCGATCGTGAAGCCGAAGTCCCCGACGCGGTTCACGAGGAACGCCTTCATCCCCGCCACGGCGTTCTTGGTCTCCTCGAACCAGAAGCCGATGAGGAGATAGGAGCAGAGCCCGACGCCTTCCCATCCGAGGAAGAGGAGGAGCAGGTTGTCCCCCAGGATGAGGAGGAGCATCATCGCCGTGAAGAGGTTGAGGAAGGCGAAGTAGCGGCTGAACCGGGCGTCGTCGGCCATGTAGGCCGTCGAGTAGAGGTGGATGAGGAACCCGACGCCGGTCACGACGAGGGCCATGACGGCGGAGAGGGGGTCGAGGAGCAGGCCGAGCTGGGTGCGGACGTGGCCGATGACGATCCAGTCGCCGAGGGCGCCGGTGAGGGCGGGGATGCCGCCGCCCTGGCCCTCGCCGTGGCCGGACAGCCCCCGCAGCGTCAGGAAGGCTGTGAGGGCGGCGGCGAAGGCCCCGAGGACCACGCCGCACCCCACGACCTTGACCGCCCCCTTCCCCAGGCGTCGGCCGAGGAAGAGGTTGAACGCGAACCCCGCGAGGGGAAGGAGCGGAATGGCCCAGAGCCAGGTTGCCGGGTGTCCCATCTTATCCGTTCAGGGTGTTCGTCTGGTCCACGTCCGTCGTCCCGAAGTTCCGGTAGATCCCGAGGATGATGGCGAGCGCCACGGCCGCCTCGGCGGCGGCGAGGACGACGGTGAAGACGACGAACACGTCCCCCGGGACGGCGGTGCTCCCGTACCGGGCGAACGCCACAAAGTTGACGTTGGCGGCGTTCAGGATCAGCTCGACCCCCATCAGGATCGAGACCGCGTTCCGGCGCGTCAGGACCGTGTAGAACCCCGTCGCGAAGAGGATCGCGCCGACGAGCAGGTAGTGCTGGAGCGGGAACTGGTGGAAGAGGCTCATGCCGGCTGGTCCTTGGTCTCCTTCCGCGCCAGGTGCGCCGCCGCCACGAGCGCCGCCAGGAGCAGGACCGAGACGATCTCGAAGGGCAGCAGGTCGTCGCCGACGAGGCGACGGCCGATCGTGCGCGTCTGGGACTCCGCGTGCGGCAGGGCGGTCGCCGCGTGCGCCGGGTCGACCGCCGCGGGCGCCGGGGAGGTCGTCCATGCCGGGACGGGCGGCGGCGGGCCCCAGGACGTCCCGGCCACCGTCAGCGCCAGCACGACGAAGAGCACGAAGATCACGAGCACGGCCAAGGGGCCCGGCGCCGTGGCGTTCGAGAGCTTCACATCGGAGATCCGGTGCGTCAGCATCACCGCGAAGAGGATCAGCACGAGGATGCCGCCGACGTAGATCAGCAGTTGGATGCCGGCGAGGAAGTCGGCCCCGGACAGGGCGTACAGGCCCGCCACCGCAAAGAGCGCCGCCAGCAGGCCGAAGGCCGAGCGGACCATGTTCCGTGACAGCGCCACCGACAGCGCCGACCCGACGGCGAGGCCCGCGAAGGCGTAGAACAGGATCGTTTCCGCGACTTCTCTCATGTCCGGCCCCGGAGGGTCAACGCACCCCGCTCACAGCAGGCGCGACAGCTGCTCCCAGATATCCCCCCCGTATCCGAGGAGGGCCACGACGAGGAGGTTCACGAAGGCGATCGGCACCAGGATCTTCCAGCAGAGCTCCATCAGCTGGTCGACCCGGTACCGCGGCAGCGTCCAGCGCAGCCACATCATGACGAAGATGAGGAAGAGCGCCTTGGCGAGGAACCAGCCCAGCCCTTCGAACGCCGCCCCTGCCGCCGCAAGCGCGGGGAAGCCGGCGCGTTCCACCGCCCATTCGAGCAGGGAGCCCGGGTAGGGCGCGAGCCAGCCGCCGAGGAAGAGCGTCGTGGCGATGCACGCCACCGCCAGCATGTTGGCGTACTCGGCCATGAAGAAGGCGCTGAAGCGCATCCCGCTGTATTCCGTGTGGAAGCCCGCCACCAGCTCGCTCTCCGCCTCCGGGATGTCGAACGGCGTGCGGTTCGTCTCGGCCAGCGACGCGACGAAGTAGATGAGGAAGGCCGCGAACGTGAACGGCGGGTAGCGGAAGACGAACCAGCTGAGGAGGCCGGCCTCGACGTCGCCTCCGACGAGCGGGAGGCCGCCCGCCTGGGCCCGGACGATCTCCTGCATCGACAGGCCGCCGACGAGCAGGATGACGGCGAGGATCGTCAG
>CAYUME010000156.1:0-9001 GCA_964445475.1 uncultured Planctomycetia bacterium | reverse complement strand
CGCCAGGGGGGCCCGGACGAGATCCAGAGGCGACCCTTCCCGGGCGCCATGATGACGCAGGGCACGCTCGTCGCCCAGGGGAAGCACCTCTTCGTGCTGATGGGGGGCACGCTCTACAAGATCGACCCCGACACGATGGAGGTCGTCAAGAAGCTCGAGCTGCTCCCCGCCCTGGATCCCCGCGCCCGCGAGCGGCAGCCGGACGGGGGAGGACGCGAACGGCCCCAGCGCAATTGATGTGTCCCGGTCGCGGCGCGCGCGAGCGGGCACCGCTCGCTTGCCTATTGCCCGTCATCCGGGAGGACGCTATACTCGCGCTCCCTTTTCACGGGAGTCCGAATGGGCCGACTGGCCGGCAAGCACATCCTGATGGTCGTCGCAAGCCGGAACTTCCGGGACGAGGAATACGAACGCCCCCGGAAGGCCCTCGAAGGGGAGGGCGCCCGGGTGACCGTCGCCTCCTCCGCGCCGGGCCCCGCGACGGGCATGCTGGGCCTGACGGTCAAGCCCGACCTTTTGCTCCGGCAGTCGAAGGCGAGCGATTTCCACGGGGTGGTCTTCGTGGGGGGCAGCGGCGCGCAGGAGTACTGGGATGACGCGGCCGCCCAGGCCCTCGCGAAGGCGGCCGTCGCCTCCGGTGCGGTGCTGGGGGCCATCTGCATCGCCCCGGTCACCCTGGCCCGCGCAGGGCTCCTGGCGGGCAGGCAGGCGACGGTCTGGCCCGACTGCCGGGAGCTTCTGGAGCAGTGCGGAGTGAAGGTCCTCGAGAGGCCCGTCGTCCGGGACGGGGCCATCCTGACCGCGAACGGTCCGGAGGCCGCGTCCGACTTCGGGGCCGCCCTGGTGGAGGCCCTCGCGGGGGCCGGATAAGGCCGGGGGCCCTGTTCCTCGTTCGGGTGTCTTTCCCAACATGAACTTCTCAACCATCCGATACGGCAAGATGTTCGCGGTCGCGAACTTCAAGACGGAGTCGTCCGACTACACCGTCAACGAGAAGTGCATCGTCCGCACGGATCGGGGCAAGGAGATCGGCGAGATCGTGACCCCGCCCGCGCCGATCCCCGCCTCGCTCCCGCCGGGGAGCCTCGGCGACCTCCTCCGGAAGGCCACCCCCGAAGATCTCGAGCGCCATCGGCGGCTGGAGGCCGAGGACCGGATCCGCTCCATGGCCTTCTGCCGCGAGCAGGTGGCCAAGCTCAACCTTCCCATGAAGGTCATCGAGGTCGAGCACCTCTTCGGCGGGGAGAAGATCGTCTTCTATTTCATCTCCGAGACGCGCGTCGACTTCCGGGAGCTCGTGAAGATCCTGGCCCAGCAGTTCCGGACGCGGATCGAGCTGAAACAGGTGGGGGCGCGCGACCAGGCCCGCCTCTGCGGGGATTGCGGCCATTGCGGGCTCCCGCTCTGCTGCCAGGGATTCAAGAAGGAGCTGGGCGGCATCCAGATGGAGATGGCGAAGATCCAGAAGCAGACGGTCGACCCCAGCAAGGTCTGCGGCCGCTGCGGCAAGCTCCTCTGCTGCCTCAGCTACGAGTTCCGGACCTACACCGAGGCCCGCAAGGAGTTCCCCCCCCGCGGACACCAGGTCGAGACGAAAGCCGGGGCGGGCGTCGTCCTCAGCCACCAGCTCATGCAGCGGAAGCTCCTGATCCAGACTCGAACCGGGGAGCGGCTGACGATCGCCCTGGACGACGTGCTCCGGGTGCTTGGCCCCGCGTCACCGCCCCCCGGACGGCCCCCGGCCCCCCCGCCCAGGAACGCCGTCGCGACGTCGCCCGCCAAGGCAGCCTCTCAGCCGCCGGACCAGGGCTCAACGCCGCCCGTGCCGTCCGACTCGACGCCGCCTGCGCCGTCCGACTCGACGCCGGCCGTGCCGGACAACGCGATACCGCCTGTTGCAGACGACCCGACTCGGCGCGTTGCTGATAACGCGATGCCGCCCGCTCCGGACAACTCGACCCCCTCCGTGGCGGACGACGAGACGCCGCCGTCGGGCATGGACAATGGATCCCAGTGAGGCAACCGGACACCCCATGGCCAACGATGTCAGCGGCCTCGAGACCCAGGAGCTGGTCCTCAACATGGGACCGCAGCACCCTTCCACGCACGGGGTGCTCCACCTCATCCTTCGCACGGACGGCGAGATCGTCACCGCCGTCGATCCCGTCATCGGATACCTCCACCGCTGCGCGGAGAAGATCGCCGAGCAGGTGACCTACGCCCAGTATGTGCCGTACGCGGACCGCCTCGACTACCTTTCCGGGACGAACTGCGACCTCGGCTGGTGCCTCGCGGTGGAGCACCTGGCGGGAATCGAGGTGCCGGAGCGGGCCCGCTGGCTGCGCGTGGTCTTCGCGGAGCTGAACCGCATCGCCAGCCACCTGATCGCCTTCGGGTGCTTCGGTCTCGACATCGGGGCCTTCACCCCCTTCCTGTACGCCTTCCGCGAGCGCGAGATGGTCCTCGACATCCTCGAGGCCTATGCGGGCTCCCGCCTGACCACGCACAACGTCCGGATCGGCGGGATGCCGAGGGATCTCGAGCCTGCACTGGCCGTGAAGATGCGCTCCTTCCTCGACGCGTTCGAGCCGCGAATCCGCGACTACCACGAGCTGCTCTCCTACAACAACATCTTCATCGCCCGGACGGCCCGGATCGGCGTGCTCGCGCCGGAGGTGGCCGTCGATCACGGGGTGACCGGCCCCAACCTGCGCGCCTCGGGCCTCCCCTTCGATCTGCGTAAGCTGGAGCCGTACAGCGGCTACGAACGGTTCCAGTTCGAGGTCCCGGTCGGGCAGGACGGGACGGGCGTGGTGGGGGACTGCTGGAACCGGTACTTCGTGCGGATCCGCGAGATGGAAGAGAGCGCCCGGATCATCCGCCAGGCGCTCGACGGCCTGCCGGAGGGCCCCGTGGCTCCCGCAGGCCCGAAGCGACCGCTCAAGCCGCCGGCGGGAGAGACCTTCGTCCGGACGGAATGCCCGCGCGGCCTCCTCGGGTTCTACCTCGTCAGCGCCGGCGGGGACAAGCCGGTGCGCGCCAAGATCCGCGCCTCGTCCTTCTGCAACCTCTCCGTCCTCCCGGCGATCTCCCGCGGCGTCATGCTGGCCGATCTCGTCGCCATCCTCGGCAGCCTGGACATCGTCCTGGGCGAGATCGACCGGTAGGACCGTCTCCGGCCCCCGGACCGGAGAGGGCCGGCCGGCGCCCGCGCAGCCGGGAAGCCGATCCCCGGCCCTCAGAACACGCCCCACAGCGCCATCGCCACGAACGCGGCCACGACCAGGATGGCCGTGACGAGCACCCAGCCCGGCCTCCTCGACGACGCGGCCCCGTCCGGATCCCGCCAGACGGCGTCTTCCGCCTGCTTCTCGTCCGGATCCGGGAGATCCAGGCCGTCGTGCGCCGTCTCCGACGACCATCCCGTCCGGTCGTCCGCGCCGCACTCCGGGCAGGCGAGGGCGTCGGCGTCGACTTCCTCGCCGCAAACGGGGCACACGAACCAGTCGCGGGGCTTGCGGGCCATGGCGGTCAGGATACTCCATCGCCCGGGAGAGTCAACCGGGCCTGACGGCGGAACCGGCGGCGTCAAGGCCGAAGGATCTTGTTGACCTGCCACGGGCGGCCGATAGAATACGCCTCCTTGACATGGCGGATCCGTGCGGGGCCCTGAGGAGCCGCGTCCAGGGCCCCGCACAGATGCGGCCGGGGGGCGCGGAAGCAGCCCCGCTGAGCCACCGGCCGAAACCTGCGCGGTCAAGGAGAGCCAGGGTAGCTCAACCCGGTAGAGCAGCGCTTTCATAAGGCGCCCGTTGTCGGTTCAAATCCGACCCCTGGCACAAAAAAAACGGCGGGCCCCCCGGGGACCCGCCGCCTGAATGCGCCGTTCGACGTCACCGCGAACAGCCGCCGCAGGACTCGCAGCCCGCCGCCTCGCCACGTTCCCCGACGGGACCGCGCTCGCGGTCCGGGTCCTTCTCCTTCCGACTCTTCGTTTCCTTCTCCTCGTCACCCCGCTTGTCGCCCTTCTTCGCGGCTTTCTCCTTCGCCTCGCGATCCGGCTGCTTTTTCAACTCGCGGTCCCGCCTTTCCATCTCCGCCCGCTTCGCGCGCGCGCGCTCCTCCTGTTCCTCCCGCATCACGCGCATCCGCTCTTCGCGCTCCCGCTCCATCTGGAACCGTTTCTCCTCCCGCCCCGGGTCGACCCCGCGCTCGTGGTCGAACGGCGGCCTCCTGCCGGGCGGGGGGGAGGACATCCGCTCGCGCAGCACGTCAAGCATCCCGCGCATCTCGCGCAGCATCCCGTCCACGTCCGGCGGCGGCCCGCCGGGGCGCTCCTCGGGGGAGAACCCGGGCCTTCCGGGACCCCGCGGCTCCATCCGCCCCCGCATCTCGCCGCGGAACCGATCCAGGCGCTCACGCGCCTCGGGGTGCTGCTGCAGGAACTGCTTCGCACGCTCCCGGACCTGCGGATTGCGCTCCATGAACTCCCGGACGCGATCGCGCGCCCCCGGACGGCCCTGCATGAAATCCCGGGCGAGATCCCGAGCCTCCGGATGCCGCTGCGCGAACTCCTTCATCCGATCGCGCACGCCGGGATGATTCTGCAGGAACGGCTGTACGCGGCCGCGCCAGCCCGCGTCGGGAGCCCCCCGCTGCCAGGCGGGGCCGCCCCCCGGACCGCGCGAAGGATTCCATCCACCGGGCCCGATTCCGCGGGGGCACTGTCCACCGGATCCCTGATGGGGACAATTCTGCCGGTTCGGACACATCCAGCACCGACCGCCGGCCGGGGGAGCAGCCGGGCTCCCCTTCGGATTCGGCCGGCCCATCCACGGACCGGGTCCCGGCCCCATCCTCTGTCCCTGCCCCGGCCCCATCCCCGGTCCCTGCCCGTCGGGGCCCTGAGGACGGTTCTGCCAGCCACCCATGCCCATCCCCGGACCACGCCCCGGGGCCCATGCGCCCGGAGGCGTTTCGCCGCCCTTTTTCACGGCGGGCGGTGCGGGCGGTTTTTCAGGAAGCGGCTGTTTCTTGACGCCCTTGACGTCCGGCGCCCCGGCACGAGACTCCGCGATCCGCCCCTGCAATTCTTTCAACGTCTTCGTCAGATGCAACTGCTCCTCATGCAACTGACGAAGCTGTTCCTGGATCCGCTGGACCTCGGGGGGGGGCCCATCAGGCTTGACTCGATTGCGCTCCGCCGGTTCCGCGGAGACGCACAGGGCAGCCGCCAGTGCGCCGGGCACAACCAGCCAGGTCGTCCATTTCAATCGCATGAGTCCCTCCTCCCAAACCCCCGGGAATCCCCGGGTATGAAGACAACAAGACCGCGAAATCGCGGTCACAGCTTCGCCATTTCCTCCTTCGCCCGGTCGGACACCTTGAGACCGGCAAAATCCCCCTGGATCTGTCTCAGCAGGGTCTTGGCCGTATCGTTCTCCCCCCGACCGGCTTTCCGCAGGGCGTCCTCGATCCGGGCCTGACCGTACCCCTCCAGGAGCTCGACCAGGGAACTCGCGACCGTCCGCACCTCGCCATATTCATCCCCCTCCAGCGCGGCGATCTTCTGGATCTCGGGGATGCGGCTGCGGATGTCCTTCGCCTCGGCAAGCCCGTGCTTGAGCTGGGCCAGGCGGGCCAGTGCGCCGACCGCCGTGCCGGAGAGATCCCGGGAGAGCGACGACAGGTCCTGCATCCCCTGCTTCTCCTTCTCCGGGTCGGTCAGCAGGAGGACGGCGTCCTGGATGGCCTTCTCGCCCAGCTCCTTGAGCTTCGTGCGCGCGGTCGTGATGGGCTCGAAGCCGACCCGCTTCTCCAAAGCCAGCTTCTTGTATGCGACGAGGGCGCCTTTCACATCCTCCTTCTCCTCGCGCGCCTTCGCCTGGTCCAGCAGGCGAGCCAGCGCCTCCCCGTAGGCCGCGACCTCCTGGGGGATGAGCCGGATGTACTCCTTCACGACGCTCTGGCTGACGGAGGCCGATCGATGCCACTCGTTCCCGAACCAGTCGAGGCCCAGGAGGCAGGGTGCAGAGACGATGCGTCGCTCCTTGATGACCGGGTCGCCCGTCTTGAAGGGAAGCCGGACGAAGACGGCCGCAGCGCGCGAGGCCTTGGACACCTCGGGATTCCGGAACGCCCCGGGATAGTCGTCCTCGGCCTCCAGGGCCGGACAGACATAGAGGATGATGGGCTTCTGCTGGCCGAAGGCGGATTCCAGGCTGGCCGCCCACGTCGGCGGCGGCACGTTGTCCCCGAAACCATATCCACCGCCGCCGCGAATGCCGCCGCCTCCCCTTTGGGCCTCGACCCCCAGTGGAAGAAGGATCGCGATCGACGCCCAGGTCACGACTCGGATTCTCATCTCCGCCTCCCCATAATGCGGCCCCGCACCAGACTCACTATAGACGGGACGCCGCACGTAAATGATACGGCGGCACGGCGCGCCCGTTGGTGCGCGGGGCCGCGGGGGGTCAGGAGGGGGAATCGGGAACGACCGGCGCCTTCGGCTTCCGCGCGGGGTCGGAGGGAGACTCCCCCTTCGGAGGCCGCGTGCGGGAACCGGGCATGCGCTCCCACCACGGGAACTCGCCGCGCTTCTCGGCCTCGACCGCTTTCCGTTCCGGAGGATGTGCTCGTAAAAGCGCCGGTTGAGCCGCTGGAGCGCCTCGCCCCGCTGGTCGGGAGGCAGCTGCAGCACCCGGGCGATCTCGTCCCGCGGCTGGTTGCGGACCCAGCCGGCGAACTGGTGCAGGGGGATCTGGTGCATGCGGGCGAAGGAGTAGGCCCGCGACGCGACCTGCTTGAGGCTCCGGCGCTGCTCCTCCGGCAGGTCGCGGAACCAGGCCTGCGCCGTCGCCTGCTGCTCGGGCTTGAGCGCGCGGAAACGGGCCCAGCTCATCCGGAGACAGTCGCGCTGCAGCTCCGGGAGCCGCCGCCACTGCTCGTACCGGCTCTTCACCCGGGAGCGCTCCGCGTCCGACATGGAGCGCCACCGCCGGAGCTTCTCCTGGAAAACGGGATCCCGCAGCAGCTCGCGCAGGTCGGTGCGCGCCGCCGGCGTCGCCGCCGCAACCGGGCCGGTCGGCGAGGCCCACGCGGAGAGGACGGGGAGCAGCGTCAGCACGGGGACAAGCACGGAACGGGACATCGGTCAATACTCCTTCACCGCCGGATTCCCGGCGCCCGCGTCCGGAGCCGGGATCAGGTCCATCATGCTCGCCAGCTCGTCGAGCGTGGCCCCGGACTCGAGCAGGTCGACCGCCTCGGCCATCTCGTAGTTCTCGAGGAGGTCCAGGTGGCGCACGATCTCGACCTCGGCCGGAGTCAGCCCGGCGTCCGGCTTCGCGGACGGGACGAGCAGGAAGGCGCCCACGGCGAGCAGGAACCCGGCCGCGGAGGCCAGCGGGAGCCAGGCCCGGCGCCGCGACGGGGCGGCCTGCCGCAGCACGCGCAGGCGCACGTTCGCAGTGAAGTCGGCCGGGGGCGACACGTCCTCCCAGATCCCGAGCGACGCCCACGCCGACTGGAGCCGTTGCCAGGCGTCCGCGCAGGACGGGCACGCGCGCAGATGCGCGGAGACGGCGTCACGAAGCCCCGGGGCCTCGTCCGGATCGGGGTGGTGGGGCAGCAGCGGCCCGACCGCGTCGCAGGAGATCATGACCGGATCCTCCCTGTATCAACGAGCGTTGAACCCGCGGGGGGCGTCAAGGTTCCTGACAACCTGTAAAAAACAGGGCAACGAACGTTGACAGGGGAGGGCGCCGGGCGGGGGGGGAGATGCCCGCCCGCGAAGACGGCGAGGGGGAGGCCCGCACCCCGCCTCATCGAGGACCACGCCGGAAGCGTCCCGTCACCGCCCCCCGAACCGCTCCCAGGGGAGGACGTCAACGAGGGGCTTTTTCGGGGGGTGCGGCTGCTCTGCCGGCCAGCCGACGGAGACCAGGGCGATCAGGCGGTGCGACGCGGGGGCGCCGGCGAGGGCGCGGACCGCCTCCGCATACGGCTTCTTGTCGCCCGCGATCCAGCAGGTCCCGAGTCCCCGGGCGCACGCGGCGACCAGCAGGTTCTGGACAGCCGCGCTGCCGTCCTCGAGAAAGTACTTCGTCTCCTCGCACAGGACGACCACGCACGCGCCGGCGTCGGCGATGAAGGGCCCGTTGACGCCGGTCGCCTCCGCGAGGGCCTTCAGGCGCGCGGGCTCCGTCGCCACGACAAACGCCCACGGCTGCACGTTCCGCGCCGTGGCGGCCATCCGCCCGCACGCCACGATCTCCTCGAGCAGCTCCCGGGGAACGGGGCGATGCTCGTATTTCCGCACGCTGCGCCGCGTCTTCAGGGCCTCCAGGGCGTCCATCGTCCACCTCCCGAGAATACGGGGAGCGGGGGCCGCCCCCTCTCCATCACACCCGGCGTCGTCGAAACACAACCGCGCTCCCGCGCCGGATCTCCCACGGCAACCGCACGGTCACGTCCGCTTGAAATAGCGCTCCAGGTCCGCCAGCGTGAGCTTCAGCGCCACGGGCCGGCCGTGGGCGCACGTGGCCGCGTTCTCCAGGCGCTCGCGCTCCGCCAGCAACGCGTCGATCTCCCCCGGCGCCAGCGACTCGCCCGCCTTCACCGCCGACCGGCACGCAAGGAAGTGGAGCAGCTCGTCGACCAGCCCCGCGGCGGCCACCTCCGGCCCGCCCGCGCCCGGCGGCGACTCGGTCGTCTCCGCCGACTCGGCCAGGCAGTCCTTCAGCAGCCGGACCGGGTCGGCCTCCCGCAGAAAGTCCGGGACCGCCCGCACGACGACCGTGTTCTCGCCGAAATCCTCCCATTCGATCCCGAAGGAATCGAGGGCCGGACGCAGCTCCTCGAGACGGGCCAGGTCCCGCGGGGGCAGCTCGACGACCGCGGGCACGAGGAGCCGCTGCCGGACGATCCCGTCGCGCTCCCACTGCCTCCGGATCGCCTCCAGGCGAACCCGCTCGTGGAGCGCGTGCTGGTCGATCACCAC
>CAYUME010000155.1:0-9031 GCA_964445475.1 uncultured Planctomycetia bacterium | reverse complement strand
GTTGCTGTTGAAGCCCCGCTCCTCTGGGGCGGGGTACCTCACTTCACGAATCCGGCCTCTACCCAGTCCGCGTGGTCGGCGGCGATGCCGTCGGCCGCGTCGGTCACGACGAGGCGGAGGCTCCTTGTCTTTGCCGGGATCGGGACGTCGAAGTGCCAGCGGTTGAGGGTCTTCCACGTCAACGCCGGGCTTTCCGCGAGGAGCTGCCGGTCGGCCCAGACCTGGAAGACGACGCGCGGGCGCTCGTCGTCGCCGATCCCTTCGTCCTTGTAGCCGCTGTTGACGTAGATCTGCTTCGTCCCCGTGCCGGTCCACATCCCGTCCATCTTGAAGTAGGTGTAGCCCCAGTCCTTCGCGATCTTCCTCACGACGCTGCGGAGGCAGTCGCGTGCGCCGGGGTGGGTCATGACCATGCAGGTGCCGCCCCAGGCGGTGTCGTAGGGCTTGCCCTCCTCGCGCTTGACGAACCAGTCCGGCTCCGCCGGATTGGCCGGCGCCACGCGGAACGTCCCGTTCGCGCGTCGTCCTTTCCGCGCTCCGAAACCCGGGTCCCGTCCGTGTCGTGCAATAACCGGAGAAACCCGCCGGCGGGCGGCATCCCGTTCCATGACAGCCGGCATGGCGTGCGCCGTAGGCTCCGGCGTCTGCGGGCGGCGATCTTTTGGGAAATGGATGTAACGCCGCCCGCGTGTGCCGCTATATGGGGAGTGTCGACGGCGTCCCCGGCCCGGCCGGCGGGGGCCTCACCCGGTAACCTCCTTGAGGAGATGGCGCATGGAAACGAAGGGCACGGGCGACGCGATGCCGCGACGAGGCTTCGTGAAGGGGGCGGCGGCGGCGGGGGCGGTGCTGGGGAGCGCGCCGCTCGTCGGGCTCAAGGCCCAGACGGCGGGCAAGAAAAAGCTGAAGGTCGGGCTGATCGGCGCCGGCGGGCGCGCCAGCGGCGCGATCGAGAACCACATGGAGGCCGTCAAGGTCATCAACGACAAGCTGAGCTGGGGCCTCGAGGTGACGCTCGTCGCCGCGTGCGACTGGGAGCAGGGGAAGGCGGCGAACACGGCCAAGAAGTACGGCTGCTCCGCGGACAAGTGCTACGGCGGGCCGGACGGCTACCAGAAGGTGATCGCGGCGGGCCCGGACATCATCGTGACGGCCACGCCCCCGGCGTTCCGCCCGTTGCACTTCGAGGCGGCGATCAAGGCCGGGAAGCACGTCTTCTTCGAGAAGCCGGTGGCCGTCGACCCGAACGGGATCCGGCGCGTCATCGCGGCCGGCGAGGAGGCGAAGAAGAAGGGGCTCAACGTCGTGGCCGGCACCCAGCGCCGCCACAGCAAGGGCTACAACGAGCGCTGGCAGGCGATCAAGGAGGGCCAGTACGGCCGGGTCATGGGCGGCCGCGTCTCCTGGTGCATGGGGAAGATCTTCAGCAACAACCCCATCAACCCGAAGAACCCGATCGACCTCGCCGGCGGCGGCCGCTGGCAGCTCTGGGTCGAGATGTCCGGCGACCACATCGTCGAGCAGCACGTCCACAACCTCGACATCGCGAACTGGTACCTGCAGTCGCACCCGCTCAGCGCGCGCGGCTTCGGCTGGCGCGCCCGCCGGGTGGCCGGGAACATGTACGACTTCTTCAGCGTGGACCTGGAGTACCCGAACGGGATCCACATCCACAGCATGTGCCGCCAGGTGGGCGGATGCTGGGACTGGGTGGGCGAGGAGTTCACGTACGAGAAGGGCGGCGGCCGGCCCAAGGAGCCCATCCCCTACGACGACATGCCCCGGCAGGGGAACGACTACGTGGACGAGCACATCCACCTGCTCTGCGGCATCGTGAAGGGGAAGGAGCCCATCAACGAGGCGCAGAACGTGGCCTGGGCGACCGGGGCGGCGATCCTCGGCCGCGAGGCGGCGTATTCCGGCCAGGACATCAAGTGGGCCGACATGTACGAGAACAAGGGGAGCCCCTGGTACAATCTCAAGATGAAGCCGCAGCCCGAGGACTTCGAGACGGGCAACCTCGTCTACCCGAAGGACGGCGACCTCCGGATCCCCGGAAAGGCGTGAGGTCGGCCGCGGTGCGCGAACGAATCCCCCCCGCGGGCCCGGCCCGCGGGGGGGCGTTTTTTGTGACGCCCCGGAGGGCAGGTGCCATCTGATGGCGGCCGCGCGGGACCCGGCCGGGCCGGGCGGATGCGGACCGGAATCCCAGTCAAGGAGCGAGGCATGAAGACGAACGGCGCCGGGATGTCGAGGCGGCAGGCCGTGAAGGCCGGCGCCGCAGCGGGCGCGATCCTCGGCAGCGCCCCGCTGGCCGGCCTGAAAGCCCAGACGGCCGGCCGGAAAAAGCTCACGATGGCCCTCGTCGGCTGCGGCGGGCGCGGCGGCGGCGCCATCGAGAACCACATGGAGGCCGTCCAGTTCATCAACGACAAGCTGAGCTGGGACCTCGAGGTGAAGGCCGTCGCCACCGGCGACTTCAACAAGGGACGCGCGGAGGGGGTCGGCCGGAAGTACGGCGTCCCCGCCGGCCAGTGCTTCGGCGGCGCCGACGCCTACCGGAAGGTGATCGAGCAGAAACCCGACATGGTCCTCTTCGCGACCCCCACCGTCTTCCGGCCCGTCCACGTCGCCGCGGCCGTGGCGGCGGGCCGGAACGTCTTCATGGAGAAGCCGGTGGCCGTCGATCCCCCCGGGATCCGCAAGGTCCTCGGCGCCTACGAGGAGGCGAAGCAGAAGGGGCTCACCGTCGTGGCCGGCACGCAGCGCCGCCACAGCCACGGCTACAACGAGCGCTGGCAGGCGATCAAGGAGGGCCTCTACGGCCGCATCCTCGGCGGCCGCGTCGCCTGGTGCATGGGCAAGTTCTTCGGCGAGAAACCCATCAACCCGAAGAACCCCGAGGACCTCATCGGCCAGGGAAAGTGGTGGTGCTGGAACATGATCTCCGGCGACCACATCGTCGAGCAGCACGTCCACAACGTCGACATCGCAAACTGGTACCTCGACGCGCACCCGCTCAGCGCCCGCGGCTTCGGCTACCGCGCCCGGCGCGTCGGCGGCAACATGTACGACTTCTTCAGCGTCGACCTCGAGTATCCGAACGGCGTCCACATCCACAGCATGTGCCGCCAGATGGGCGGGTGCTGGGACTGGGTGGGCGAGGAGTTCACGTACGAGAAGGGCGGCGGCAAGCCCCGGGAGCCCGTCCCCTACTCCGACAAGCCGCGCAAGGGGAACGACTACGTCGACGAGCACATCCACCTGCTGATGAGCGTCGTCGAGGGGAAGGAGCCGATCAACGAGGCCCGCAACGTCGCCTGGGCCACGGCGACGAACATCATGGCCCGCGAAGCCTCCTACTCCGGCCAGGACGTCAAGTGGTCCGACCTGTACGAGAACAAGAACAGCCCGTGGTACAACCTCCAGCGCCGGCCCACCGCGGAGGACTTCGAGACGGGCGACATCGTCTATCCGAAGGACGGCGACATCCAGATTCCCGGGAAGGCGTAGCGGACCGGGTGCGCGCGATCGCGGAGCCCCCGACGGCCGAACGGCCGGCGGGGGCTTTTATTATTGGTGCGCGAGCCGCCTCCGTTTTTTATAATGGTTCCGGGTGTGGTTCCCCGGCGACACGGACGCCGGCGGGTCCGTGCGGGTTATCCCTCCGTGACCGTCCGTCGGACGCGACCATGACCGACGCTCCCAAGCCGCCCGTCGTTGTCGGACTCGGGGAAGTCCTCTGGGACCTCCTGCCCGAGGGACGCAAGCTGGGCGGCGCGCCAGCCAATCTCATCTATCACGCCCGCACGCTCGGCGCCGAGGCCGTCCTCGTCAGCGCCGTCGGCGACGATCCCCCCGGCCGCGAGATCCTCGACCGGCTCCTCGCCGTCGGCATCGACTGCCGCTACGTCGCCGTCGACCGCGAGCACCCCACCGGCACGGTCACCGTCGCGCTGGGGCCGAAGGGCATCCCCCAGTTCACGATCCACGAGCGCGTCGCATGGGACTTCGTCCCCTGGAACCCCGCTCTCGCCGAGCTGGCCTCGCGTTGCGACGCCGTCTGCTACGGGTCCCTGGCCCAGCGCTCCCCCGCCACGCGGCGGACGATCCGCGAGGCCCTCGAGGCCGTCCGCGCCGGCTGCCTCCGCGTCTTCGACATCAACCTGCGCCAGCCGTACTACGACCGGGAGACCGTGCACGCCCTCCTGCTCCAGTCGGACGTGCTGAAGATCAACGACGAAGAGATCCCCGTGGTCGCGCGGATGATCGGGCTTGCGGGCGGGGAGACGGAGTGGGTGGACGCGCTCTTCGACCGCTACCCGCTCCGGTGCGTGGCGCTGACGCGCGGGAGCCGGGGCAGCCTGCTGGCCGCCCGCGGGGACCGCTCGGTCCATCCCGGGATCCCCGCGGTGAACATCGTCGACACCGTCGGCGCCGGCGACGCCTTCACGGCCTCGCTCGTCCTCGGGCTCCTGCGGAAGAAGCCGCTCGACGCCATCAACGAGGCGGCGAACCGCCTGGCCGCCTTCGTCTGCACACAGCCGGGGGCGATGCCGGACGTGCCGGAGTCGCTGCGCAACCTGCTCTGAGCGCCGGGTGCCCGACGCCTCCGCCCGGCCGAACCCCCTCCCGTCCGGGACTCGCTACCGCCGCAGGTACGGACGCAGGTCCACGCGGCGGCCCTGGTCGGCCGCGAGGTAGGCCCCGTAGGTCACGGCGATCACGTCGTGGGCGAGCATCAGGTCCGACTTCGGGGGGCGGCCCTCCGCGATCGCCCCGATGAAGTCCCGCAGCTCGTCCGGGTAGCCGGTCACCATGTCCTCGTCCGGCGCCGGGCAGGACCAGCCCTCCTTCGTCTCGGTCTTCTCGACGATGTACTCGTCCTTGAAGTAGGCCCCGTCCGGGGTGTAGGCCTGGCAGGCGGTGTTGGGATTGATGTTGGCCTTGGCGACGGCGCGGGAGCCGTAGACGGAGAGGTAGTTGTAGATCCCGCCCATGCAGGTGTCGGTGGAGGTGAGCTGGGCGACGGAGCCGTCCTCGAAGGTGAGGAGGAGGGCGCCGAAGTCCTCGACGTCCTCCCATCCGGTCTTGACATGCTTGACGGGCTCGGCCTCGAAGGCCTTGATCCAGGTGAGGTTGCCGACCTCGGCGGTGACCGAGAGGGGGCGGATGGGCTTGCCGCCGCGGCGGCGGCCCTCCTCGTACTTGAGGAAGAGGGCTGCGCCCAGGGGGTGGACGCAGAGGCGCAACAGCGCCCCGCCGCCCGCTTCCCGCCAGCGCTTGGCGTACTCGGCGTGCGACCCGCTGTGCGACTCCTCGCCCTGGATCCGGAGGATCGTCGAGTCGCTCGCCTCCATGAGGCGCCGGACCTTCACGATCGGGGGCGCGTAGACCCAGTTCTCCCCGTAGCAGAGGGTGACGCCGGCCTTCGTGACCGCATCGTAGGCGCGGTTGGCCTGGTCGAGGGCCGCCTTCAGGAAGGCCTCGCGCGGCTGCCCCCGGGCGGACCACTTCGTGTCGCGCGCGTCCGGCGGGCCGAAGTAGCCGGTCAGCGGCTTCTCGCAGAAGACGTGCTTGCCGGCCTGCGCCGCCTTCACCGCGATCTCGACGTGGAGGAAGTTGGGGACGACGATGTCGACGACGTCGACGTCCTTGTCGGCGAGGAGCTGGTCGAGGGAGTCGTAGACCTTCGGCAGCTCCCAGTCCGTGGCGAGGTGGGCGGCCTTCTCCCGGACGACGTCGAAGATCCCGACGACCCGGAAGTCCATGCCGTAGACCTTCTCGTAGCTGGCGAGGTGGAAGTGGCCGGCGAAACCGGCGCCGACGATCGCGATGCGGACGGGCTTGGCCATGGGGCACCTCGAAAGAAGGTCGCGGGAATCGTGCGTTCACGCGCTTGATACCGCCCGGCCGTCCGGTCTGTCCAGAAAAAGAGGGGGGCGGGGGGCGGCGGATGGTGATTATATAAACAACGCGTTTCGGGTGGAAGCGAAAACCAACCCGGGCGCCTCCCCGTCCCGGCCCCGCGGCCTCGCGGGGCGCGCCTGTTGTTTTTAGTGGACCCTGAAGGTCTCCATTGATGTTGTGCCGGATTTGCGCTATGAATAGCAGCGGGAAGGGGGCGGGCGGGCTCGGGGGCGCGATCAGGAGCGAGGATTCATGGGCACGTGGAAGCGGTCGCGCTCGCCGATGCACCTGACCCGGGCCGGGGATCACGCGATCCGCGCCCTCCTGGTGCTTCTCGGGGAGCCCGCCGGCGGGCGTCTCACCTCCTACCGCCTCGCCGAGGAGACGAAGATCCCCGCCGAGTTCCTCCGGAAGATCCTTTCCGCCCTGGCGCGGGCGAAGATCCTCCGCTCCGTGCGGGGGCCCACCGGGGGCGTCCGCCTCGCCCGGAAGCCGGAGGACGTCACGCTCCTGGAGGTCGTCGAGGCCGTCGAGGGGCCGCTGGCGCTCAACGAGTGCACGAAGTCCCCCCCCGCCTGCCCGCGGGTCCACCACTGCACCGTCCACCCGGTCTGGAAGCGGGCGCAGGACCAGCTGCGGCAGACGCTGGCCGCGGCGACGCTGGCCAGCCTCCGGAACGGCACGCCGCGCGGGTAGGCGCAGACCATGATGCCTCCGGCTCCGGACCCCGGCGCGAAGCGGATCGTGATCGTCGGGGGCGGGATCGCCGGCCTGGCGGCGGCGCACCGGCTGCTGGAGCTTTCCGCCGGGCGTGCCGGCCCCCCGCCGGCGGTCACCCTGCTCGACGCCGCCCCGCGCCTCGGCGGCGTCATCGAGACGGAGCACCGCGACGGCTTCGTCGTCGAGGGCGGGCCGGACTCCTTCATCACCGAGAAGCCCTGGGGGCTGGCGCTCTGCCGACGGATCGGTCTCGAGGGCGAGCTCGTCCGCACGAGCGACGCCCACCGCCGGGTCTACGTTGTCCGCGCCGGCCGCCTCGCGGTCGTTCCCGAGGGCTTCTATCTGCTCGCCCCCGTCCGCGTCCTTCCGTTTCTCGCCACCCCGATCTTTTCCTGGCGCGGCAAGCTGCGCATGATGATGGAGCTCTTCATCCCGCCGCGGGAGGAAGAGACGGACGAGAGCCTCGGGGCCTTCGTCCGTCGCCGGATGGGACGGGAGGCGCTCGAGCGCCTCGTGGAGCCGATGGTCGCGGGGATCTACACGGCCGATCCCGATCAGCTGAGCCTGATGGCGACGTTCCCCCGCTTCCGGGAGATGGAGCGGGAGCACGGCAGCGTGACGCGGGGGATGCGCGCGCGGGCGAAGGCCGCGCGGCGCGCGGCGGCGCCGGGCGCCGCGGACGCCGCGGGGGCCGCGTCCGGCGTCCGTTACAGCCTCTTCGTGACCCTCGCCGGTGGCATGCAGGCGCTCGTCGACGCGCTCGTCGCGCGGCTGGGGCCGGTCGCGGTCCGGACCGGCTGCGCGGTCGAGTCGGTCGGGCCCGGCGGCCCGGCGGCGCCCTGGACGGTCCGCACGGCGTCGGGCGAGGCGCTTCCCGCCGACGCCGTCTGCCTCGCCCTGCCGGCGCACGCCTCCGCCCGGCTCCTGCGCGGGGCCGACGCGGCGCTGGCGGACCGGCTCGGCGGGATCCCCTACGCGACGACCGCCGTCCTCAACGCCGCCTACCGGCGCGAGGACGTCCCGCATCCGCTCGACGGCTTCGGTTTTGTCTGTCCCTCGGCGGAGGGCCGGGAGCTCGTCGGCTGCACCTTTTCGAGCGTGAAGTTCCCGGGGCGGGCCCCGGAGGGGCGTGTCCTGATCCGCGCCTTCATCGGCGGGGCGCGCAGGCCCGAGCTGGCGGAACGGGACGACGCGGCGATGGAGGCCTCGGCCCGGCGCGAGTTCCGCGAGCTGCTGGGGATCGAGGCGCCGCCGCTCTGGACGTCCGTCCGGCGCTGGCCCCGCTCGCTCTCCCAGTTCCCTGTCGGTCATCTCGACCGGCTCGCCGCGATCGAGGATCGCCTCCGCGCGTGCGGCGGCCTGGCCCTGGCCGGGAACGGATTCGAGGGCGGGGGGGTGCCGGACAGTATCCGCAGCGGCGAGCGGGCGGCGGAGCGGATCCTCGGCCCCGGGCCCTGACGGGTCCTTCCGGCCTCGCGATCCTTGATGCGACCGCCGCTTTCTGGTACTTGTTGCCCACCGCGTAAACGATTCCAGGAGCTTCCCATGGCCGGCCCGGACGTGACCCAGACCCTGGTCCTGATCAAGCCCGATGCGCTGAAGCTGTCGCTGACCGGCTACATTCTCTCGCAGTTCTCCGAGACGCACACCCGGCTTCGCTTTGCCGGGGCGAAGATCGTCCACGTCCACCGCATGCTGGCGGAGGAGCACTACGCCGAGCACCGGGGAAAGCCGTTCTTCCCGCCGCTGATCGAGTACATCCTGGGGCGCTCCCACTACCCGAGCGACCCCCAGAAGCGCCGGGTGGTGGCTCTCGTCTACAGCGGCCCGGACGCCGTGAAGACGGTGCGGAGCCTCACGGGGCCCACCAATCCGCACGTCGCCCGGGAGCAGGTCCCGGGGGCCATTCGCGCGATGGGCTCCGTCGTTCCGGTCAAGGACGCCTCGGGCCAGGTGATCGGCGAGCGTCTGGACAACCTGGTCCACGCCTCCGCCACCGACGCCGAGGCCGAGCGCGAGATCAAGCTCTGGTTCAAGCCGAACGATATCATGCCCTACATGCACGCCTACGCCACCGAGCGCAGCGACAGTTACTATTACTTCAAGGAGGGGAGGCTCTTCACCGGGCACGAGCCGGACAGCCTCTGCATCCTGGCCCCCGGCGACACGGCGTGGAAGAGCGACCTGGACGCCCTTCGCCAGCTCATCCGGGGCCAGGCCTCGCCCTGCCCGGTCGCCTCGGTCGTCGCGAAGTACCTCATCAACGAGCAGAAGGAATCGTGATTCCCCTCCGCCGCGTCGCGTGATGCGGGGCGGGGCGCCGCCGCGCCGGGCGCCTTGCCGCGTCCCCCGATCTTGCTTCCACTCCCCGGGGGGGATCCTTTAGGATCTCCTTCCCGCG
>CAYUME010000154.1:0-9102 GCA_964445475.1 uncultured Planctomycetia bacterium | reverse complement strand
TGGGTACGGGACGACTGCATGATCTCACGCATCTTGGCCTGGCGGTCCTCCTGGGAGGCGCCCTGCAGGCCCTGCATCTGCTCGCGCACCTTGGCGAGGATGCCTTCGATCTTGGTCTTCTGCTCGGCGGAGAGTTTGCCGACGGCTTCCTCGATCCGCTCAACCGTCATGCCCATGCCGCCGCCGCCGCGGCCCTTCTTCTGATCCTGGGCTTGAAGGAGTGAGGTGGAAAACACCGCGGCGAACGCGATGGCGAGCAGCGCACCCACGGCGGTGAGGACGACCCGCGCAGGACGGTGTCGTTGCGCTATCATGGGGCAGTCCTCCCGGGAACGAGACGGACTCCCCCGCCTTCAGGCGGGGAGGCTCACTTGCAGCATCCCCCGCCGCAACCGGACGGCGGAGCGGTCGCCGTCGCCGGCGCGGGCGAGGCCGGCGATCCGGCCTTCCTGCCCGGCGCCGCGTCGTCGAGAAGGCCGAGGTATTGTGCCGGGGCCTTCTCGAACGCCTTCGCGCAGTCCTCGCTGCAGAAGAGGACGAGGCGGCCGGATGCGACAAGAGCGGTCGGCGTGTCGCCCAGCGCCTTGCCGGAGACGACGCAGGTCGTCAGCGGGTAGTCCGGGCGCTGCGCCTCCGCGGCCGACTCGTCCAGGAGCGCGCGGAACTTAGCCGGATCCGCGGAGACCTCCTTCGAGCAGTCCGCGCAGCAGAGGCGGAAGAGACGGTCGCCCCGGACGATCTCGATCGTCGAGGCCGGGTTTAGCTTCTTCTGCATCACCAGGCACGTGTCGAGCGGGTAGGTGGGGCGCTGCTGCGCGAGGACGGCCTCATCCAGCTTCTTCGCGTAGGCCGCCGGGTCCGCCTCGACCTTCTTGACGCAGCCGGCGCAGCAGAAACGGTATTCGCGTCCCCCGATGTCCTTCACGACGGGATTGCCCATGCCGCCCAGCTTGCCGCCCGTTACGATGCAGGTGTCGAGCGGGTAGACGTCCACCGATCGAGGGGGATCCGCGGACAGCGCTCCCGCGGAGACGGCGAGAGCGCCCGCCGCGATCAGGGCTGCGATCCCCGGGCTGATCCCATGCGTTCTCATGGTCGACCTCCTGAAAACGGATATTCAGTATACGGCAAACAAATTGATGGTAGCATTTGGGATGCATCGGGTCCAGTAATATGTAGAGCACCCAGGGGCGGGTCATGGTTGATCATTCGGCTGGTTTGCCCCTCATCATGGCGTGCGACGCGGCCAGGAGCATTCCGGTGTTCAGGCGGGAGACCCAGAGGGTCGACGGCCCGCAGGTGGGGCAGAACGCCACCGTCGTGACGCCGCGACGGAAGAAATAGACCTTGTGTCCATGCGACTCGATATGCTCCGCCCGGGCCAGGGTGTCGGGTCCCAGCCGGTCCGCGCCGACGTGCAGCATGGCCAGGGGGGTGCCCCCGTGGTCGTAGACGACGCAGGGGACGCGGCCGCCGACCGACGGGAGGTCTCTGGCGCAGCCCCCCTTCAGGGTGCACGTGCAGCCGCCGGGCGGGCACGTGCAGGCGTCGCAGCATCTTGGCTCGGGGACGGAGATCGACGGGACGCCGCCGAAGTGGGCCCGTACCACCCGGGGATCTCCGGACACGATGTCCAGGGATCCCGCGTCGTTGGAGAGCCCCGCGTAGGCGGTGATCGTGTCGGCGATGAGGGGCGGCACGGCGGGGCCGGGGCCGGCCAGGAAGAGGGCGGCGAAGAGGAGGGCGAAGAGCAGCGCGGCCGCCGCCGGCGCCCAGCGCCAGAGGCGGATGTGACGCGGCGCCGGGAGGGCGGGGGGCGAGCCGGACCGGACCGCCGCGCGCACCCGCTCGACCAGCGCCGGCGATGGCGCAAACGATCCGCGCAGGCCCCTCAGCCGCGCATTCTCGTCCTCGACGGCCTTTAGGCGGGACGCGCAGGCCGGACAGGCCGCGGCGTGAGCCCGGAGCGCCTCTGTCCGGGGCGGCTCCAGGTGGCCGAGGGCCAGGATTTCGACGTCGTCCAGGAAATCGTGGCAGCTCATGGGGCTCTCCTCCTGCCTGTAGAACGATCGGGGGGCGTCGACCGTTGCGCCGATTCGCGGATTCCGGAATCCTTTTACCCGCGTCCCGAAGCATGCCATAATGCCGTGCAGCCGGCGGCGTCGCCGGGTTGCCGTCGCCGCGTGAACGGGGGGTCGGGTCGATGACCCGCCAGATGCCGATGCGATGCCTCGTCCTGCCCGTCCTGATGGCCGCCGTGCTGCCGGCTGCCGCCGCTCCCGCCGGCGTCCCTCCCGAGGTCGACCAGACCATCCGCCGGGTCTCCGACTACTACAACACCGTCCAGTCATTCCGCGTCGAGGTCCACACGACCGTCGGGACCGTCCCCTCGGGGGGGCGGCAGGCGATCACATCGAGTTACGTCGTCACGCTGCAACGCCCCAACAAGGCGGTTTTCGCCCTGACGGGGGGGCAGCCGAGCCCGACGTACGTCTCGGACGGCCGGCAGTTCGTCACGTACATGCCCGGGCTCGACCAGTACACGGTCGACGCCGCCCCGGGGGAGATGGACGGGATCTTCCAGCACAGCCGCATCAATTCGCTCAGCATGGGCTGCCTCTTCGCGCGGACCCTGATGATCAGGAGCCCCTACGACAGCTTCCTGAAGGACGCGCGGTCGGGGACGGCGCTGGGGACGGAGACGTTCCAGGGGGTCCGGTGCCGGCGCGTGAAGCTGGTGCGGGAGGGGTCGGACGTGGACCTCTGGATCGCGGAGGGCGATGAGCCTCTGGTGTACCGGGTGGTGACGCTGGGGACGCGGAAGGCGCCGCCCGGCCAGTCGGTCCTGCAGCCGCGGATCGAGATCGTCTTCGCGAAGTGGGACCTGAAGCCGGCGATCGCCGAGGACGCCTTCACCTTCGTCCCGCCGAAGGACGCCAAGCGGGTGGACGCCTTCACCACGGGAAGCCCGCAGGACTCGGTGGGGCTGAAGAAGAAGTGACCGGCGCCCGGGCCGTCTACGATCCGGGGCGGGCGGCGACCTCCACGCGGAGGGGCGAGGCGGACTCGAGCTTCAGGTAGAGGATCATCACCGGGCGGCCGCCGGCGTCGCGGACGAGGCCTTGGCGGAAGGACCGGCCGGGCTTCACCTCGCGGTCGTCGACCCGGACGTCGCAGGCCGGGCCGCCGGTCCAGCCCTGGATCACGAAACAGGGATTGACGACGGGCGTGTCGATCGTGCCCTGCAGCGTGAACGCGAGCGGCAGGCCGGTGGCGGCCAGCACGTAGGCGCGCTGCGACCGGTCGTAGCCCCTGGACGCGCCGCCGGCGACGGCCGCGACGGGGGCCGGGCGGTTCCAGGACCGGGCCAGGGCGACGAGGCCCGCGGCCGGCTGTTGCGTGAAGCCGTAGAGGATGAGTTCGCCGGTGCGGCTGGCCCCGCCGAGGGCCGCGTGCGTGATGCGGTCGTCGGAGACGGCATAGCGGCCGTCCGAGGGGTTGAGCCCCACGGGCCAGTGGTTCCACGGGCCGGCGAACGGGTCGGGCGTGTGCTTGGACTGCTCCGCGGCGCCCCACGTCTCCATCCGCGCGCCGGCCTGGTAGACGGCGAACACCTTCCACGCGGACTTGAAGTTGATCCGCTTGATGCAGGCGTCCTCGAGGGGCACCGGCGGCACGCGGTTCGGCGGCTGCCAGGTCAGGTCCCGGCTGTCGCCCTGCAGGTTGGCGACGCTCAGGGCGGCGAGGTCGACGGTGTCCAGGCAGGGGGAGCCGGGCTGGGCGAGGATCTGGGTGTCCTGCCAGCCGTCGCGGATGCCGTCGACGCAGCGGACGCCCACCCCGTCGGGATAGATCGTGTAGTACTCGTCCGCCCAGGCGTCCGTCCGCGGGAAGACGTAGCCCACGTCGATCGACGCGTAGCGCCAGTGGACCACCACGCGGGCGTCGGTGTTCTCGATCAGGCGGACGTGATCGAAACGGCCGCGCTTGTCGGCCATGTGTTCGGCGCAGCCGTGCGGCCCGCCGATCTCCCAGCTCTGGTCCGACATCCACTTGTTGTTCTCAGTGACCCAGCCCGAGCCGAAGTTTGTCCCCTGCCAGAAGACCACGTTGCCGGGGACCTCGTCGAAACGCACCACGATGTCGCGAAACGCGTCCGGCCGCCAGAGGTTGTCCCAGAGCCCGTGAAACGTCAGCGTCCGGCAGGTGGCGCCGAACGCCTCGGCCGGGCGGCCGGTGACGCCGCCCGGCAGGACGCGCCGCCCGAGATCCGGGCGGTCGCGCTCGCCGGGGGGCAGCCGGAAGGCCTCGAAGGACCGGCGGATGGCCTCGGCCGGGAGGGGCCGGTCGTGGAATGTCACTTCGTCGATGAGCCCTTCGATGCCATAGACGAGCGGCAGGTTGTTGGTGGCCGCCCGCCTGCTGTGGGAGACCGGATCGGAGACCCGCTGGGCGTCGCCGTTGAGGCCGATGAGCACGTCGCGGTCCGGCAGGTCGATGGCGCCCGAGGCGGGCTTCGATGCCGCCAGCTCGCCGTCGACGTAAAGGCACATCCGCCCCCCGCCGTAGGTGGCGGCCAGGTGGGTCCAGCGGTATGTCGGCAGCGCCGTGCGCGGGTCGACCGTCCGATCGGGGGGCAGCTCGCCGCCGCCGACCTGCTCGCCGTTGACCTTGAAGAGGGGCCTGCCGTAGGGGTCCACGCCGAGCAGGTATCCCTTCATCTTCCACGGGCGGTAGGTGTACGGGTCCCGGTAGCCGTGCTTGTACTCCTCCGGGTCGATCGGCTCGCCGGACGCGCAGTGGACGATGCCCGCATCGTTCCACGGGTAGGCCCCGAGCGCGACCCACGCCTCGAGCGTCAGCGCGTCCGTGACGGCCGGGCTCCTGTCCCGCGGGAGCGTGACCTTGGAGAAGTAGCCGTCGAACGCCAGGGCGGTGCCGGAGACGCCCTTCATCCAGAGCGTCTTGTTGCCCGCGACCGGGCAGACGGTCGAGCGGACGGATTCGGTCGTCTCGTCACGGTGGCCGGGCTGCAACCCGTCGTCGAACTTCAGCCACGCCGCCCGGCCGTCGGCAGGCGCCTCCCGGACAGGCGAGCCGACCGCCGCCGCCGCGGGACGACCCGACAGTCGGGCCCGTGTTCGCGATCGCTCGACGACGCCGTCGTCGGTCAGGTCGAGCTGCTGGACGGTGACGTTGTCGGGATCGACGAAGTCGTCCAGCCGCTCGGTGCCGACGCGGACCTCCCGCCGCACCCGGCCGTCGGGCGAGATGAAAAAGAATTCGTGGATCGTCTCGGTCATCACGATGCGCCCGGGGTCCGGCACGTGGCGCCAGTGGACGACGATCCGGTCGGGGGCGTCCCGGACCACCGAGACCCACGAACACAGGCACATCGGGTCGGGCTCGGCCTGTGCCAGCGGTTCGAGCGGAAACCGGCCCTTCGGCGTCTGGAGGCAGGGGAGATAGCCGGTGGCGCGGCTGAATATGAGCTTCCGGCTACCGGCCACGTTGACGGCGAGGTCCGCGTACCGGCCCCAGCGGACGGCAGACGGCCGGGGCGGCCGGGGGATCCGCGCGCGCGGCTTGGCGGGGGTCCGGGCGTTCGTCGGGGGCAGAGGCGGTCGTGATATCTACGGACTACACTCTGGCCGATATCGGAAAGCCCGGCGGCGGTACGGCGAGCCGCGGCGAAAACCCGGGCGGCGCTGACTGGAATCCGGCCGAGGAGGGCGGTTTGCTGCGGCGGATCGAAGTCGAATGCGGTGTAGTAATAATAGAAATCCGGGTCGCGGGCCGGGGCGGCCGGTCCGGATGCCATCGCCAGCGCCCCCCCCAGCAGGATACCCGCGACCTTGCTTTTCATGCACAATCTCGCGCGTGCTGCACCCGGGCGACGTGACCGGCGGGGTGCCGGCGGGGCCAGACGGCATGGGCCTCCTGCGTCGTTCAATCGCGTGGAACCGGTTCTATCGCGCCGCCAGCGGCCCGTCCGTCCGGAACGGGTCGGCCGGGAGCCCTTCCTTGTTGCAGAGGTTGCACGCCGGGTTGTTGGCCCATGCGTAACGGACCGCGGCCGGCTTTGGGACGTCCGTCGACGAGACGACCACCTCGTTCCCCTCGATCGCCGCCTCCGCCCAGACGAACTTCATGTCCTCCCCGGCGATCGCGAAGCCCGTCAGCCTCCCGCCGCCCTTCGCCACCAGGCCCGAGCCGACGTGGTCGAACCGGAGGCGGGCCTTCCCGTCCTTCACCGTCATCGACTTGTACACCGGACCCGAGGGGACGAGGTCCTTGCCGTAGCCGATCGCGAGCGCCTGGAGCGCAAGGCGCTTGCCGACGTCCTGCTTGTTCCGCGGGTGGATGTCCGCGTCGTCGCCGATGTCGATCGTCACCGCCAGGCCGACCTTCGGGTCGTTGCGGGCGGTGAGGGACTGGGCCTCGCGCAGGAGGGCCCAGCCGCCGTCGGTCGGCTGGGCGTCCCGGTTCATGAAGTTCGCCAGGGAGACGACGAGGAAGGGGAAGTCGCCGACGCCGAAGCGGGCGCGCCAGTCCTTGATCATCGTCGGGAGGAGGGTCCGGTACTGCTCGGGCCGCCCCGCGTTCGACTCGCCCTGGTACCAGATGGCGCCGCGGATGGCGAAGGGGAGGAGCGGGGCGATCATGCCGTTGTAGAGGACGGTGACGACGTTGGGGTTCCCGTCGAGCCGCTGGGGCGCGGGGGTGCATTGACCGAGGGGCGCGCTGTCGCGGAAGGCCCAGGGGCCGGCGAGGGAGACCGGCTCAGGGGCGCCGGCGCCGGAGGCGGTCAGGCGCATCTGGCCGGGCTGGCCGTGGACGCCGCCGCCGCCGCCCGTGTCGAGGACGCGCACGGCGATGATGTTCTTTCCCGCTTTCAGCGTCCCGGCGGGCACCTTGTAGTCGCGCGGTCGGTTCCACTCGTCGAGCCCTCCCACCCGCGTCCCGTTCACCCAGGTCGTGTCGCGGTCGTCGACCGGACCGAGGGAGAGGGTCGCCTCGCGGCCCGCCCACGCCGCCGGGAGGTCGACCTCCTTCCGGAACCAGACGATGCCGTCGAAGTCCGGCAGCCCGGCCTGCTCCCAGTTCCGGGGCAGGTCCATGGTCTTCCAGGCCGCGGCGTCGAAGGCGGGGTCGGCCCAGCCGGTGCCGTCCTTCGAGCCGGCGTCGTTCTTCGCCCACCAGGCGGCCATCTCCTGGTCGAGGTCCTGCTGCTGTCCGAGCTTGGCGCGGCGCTCGGCGACCTCCTCGAGGTTCTTCGCGAAGTCCGGCATGGCGGCCAGCGCCTCCGCGCTCGTCCACGCCTCCGCGATCGTGCCGCCCCACGACGTGTTGATCAGCCCGACGGGCACGCCCAGCTCGCGGTGGAGGTGTCGTCCGAAATAGAACCCGACGGCCGAGAAGCCGCCGACCGTCTGCGGGCTGCAGGTCGTCCAGGCGGACTGGACGTGCGTCACGGGGACGAAGGAGGGGACGTTCGGTACGGTGAAGAGGCGCATCTTCGGGAAGTCCGCCCCGGCGATCTCCGCCTGCGCGTTGTCCGTCAGCGTCACGGGCCACTGCATGTTGGACTGGCCCGAGCAGATCCAGACGTCGCCGACCAGGACGTCCTTCACGGTCACGGCCTGCGGGCCGGAGACCTCCAGGTCGAAGGGGCCGCCGGCCTCGAGCGTGGCGAGCTTCGCCTCCCAGCGTCCCCCCGCGTCCGCCGTGGCCTCGGCGGTCTTCCCGGCGAGGGCGACCTTCACGGCCTTGCCGGGCTCCGTCCAGCCCCAGACCGGCACGGGGACGCCGCGCTGGAGGACGGCGTGGTCGGAGAAGAGCGGGTGGAGGAAGGGCTTGGGATCGTCGGCCCGGGCGACGGGAAGGAGGAGGGCGAGCGCGGACAGGGCGAGGATGGACGCGACGGCCCGGGGCGTGCGGCGCATGGGGCGTCTCCACGAAAATAGTCACGAAGGCTTTCTGTGACTCGAAATCCAGCCCGGCAGCTCCGGCTCGGCGAAGGCACGGTCCCAGGCGTTGTGGTCCACGCCCGGGTAGACGGTCAGGCGGCTCGATCCGCCCGCGGCCCGGGCCCAGGCGTGCGCGTCCTGCCCACCCTTGACCGGGACGACCGGGTCGGTCTCGCCGTGGAAGATCCAGGAGGGGATCGACGCGGCCTTCCGGACCGTCGCCTCGTCCGACCATCCGCAGACCACGACGAGGGAGGCGAACCGACCCGGGTGCCGGGACGCGATCGACCACGTCCCGTTCCCTCCCTGGGAGATGCCGCCGAGGGAGATCCGGGACGCATCGATGTTGCATTCGCGGCGCGCCTGCTCGAGCGCCGCCAGCACGACGGCCTCGTCGTCGCCCCAGAGGAGCTCCGGGTCCCGTTTTTGCGGGAAGATGACGACGAAGGGCCAGCGCTTGACGTCGTTGATGACGGCGGGCCCGAGGCCGGCGGTGATCGGGAGCATCCCGTCCGTCCCGCACTCGCCTTTGCCGTTCAGGAAGACGATCGCGGGGGATGGCGTCCGCGGCTCGTAGGCGGGGGGGACGTAGAGCATATAGCGTCGGTCCTCCCCGAGGACCGGGACGGACTTCATGAGGAAGCCGTGGTCGGGTTCGGCGTCCGGCACGGGGTCGGGAGCGGGAGGGGTCGTGATCATGGGGCGTGATTATAGAGACAAGGGCGGATGGCGCGCAAGGAGATGGGGTCGTGCGGGCGGCGGCAGCGGGGTGCGGGATGGCGGGTTTGCACTGTTTTAGAAAGCAGAAGCCTCGGGCCTTCCCGGGCCCCTTTTCTGGTTTTGATAAACTAGAGGCATCGAGCATGGGCCGTCGGGGGTGACGAGGCACCAGCTCCCGCGTGGAGGCCACGCCCCCGCGTTGGCGTCTCCGCGTCCGGGGCGGGAAACCGCGGGCCGGGGGGCGGTTGCTAAATGAAGAACGTCGTCCGGGACTGGTCCGATTCCGCCAGGAATGCCGCCACGCCGCCGAAATCGATGCCGTCGAGCAGCTCCTCCTTCCTCATGCCCATCACGTCCATCGTCATCGTGCAGGCGACCAGCCGCGCGCCGCCCTTCCGCGCGGAATCGATAA
>CAYUME010000153.1:0-9150 GCA_964445475.1 uncultured Planctomycetia bacterium | reverse complement strand
TCAGGAAGCTGCTCCCGAAAGAAGAGAGCTTCTTCGACATCTTCGAGCGCGCCGCCGACAACGTCCACGAGACGGCCCGGACCCTCCTCGCGCTCCTCGAGGACTACACGCACGTCGAGGAGAAGGCCAAGCACATCAAGGACCTGGAGCACAAGGGGGACGGTTACACCCACGAGACCATCGAGCGCCTCAACAAGACCTTCATCACCCCCCTCGACCGCGAGGACATCCACAAACTGGTCTCGGGGATGGACGACATCCTCGACCTGATCGACACCGCGGTGAACCGGATGGTCCTCTTCAAGATCGCCACCCCCCGGGAGGAGGCGACGGCGCTCGCGCGGGTGCTCGTGCAGGCGACGGAGGTCATCGCGCGGGCGATGCGGGACGTACGGAACATGAAAAATTTCGACCGGGTCATCCGCCACTGCGTGGAGGTCCACACCGCGGAAAACGAGGGGGACCGGATCTACCAGGACGGCCTGGCCGCCCTCTTCGAGGGGAATCCCGACCCGCTCGACGTCATCAAGTGGAAGGACATCCTCGGCGAGCTGGAATCCGCCACGGACCGGTGCGAGGATGTCGCGAACATCCTTGAATCCATCATGCTGAAGAATGCCTGACCTCTACATCGTCTTCATCATCGTCGTCGCGCTGGCGTTCGATTTCATCAACGGCTTCCACGACGCCGCGAACTCCATCGCCACGATCGTCTCCACCCGCGTGCTCTCCCCCCGCGTGGCCGTCTTCTGGGCCGCCGTCTTCAACTTCGTCGCGGCCTTCGGCATGGGGACCTTCGTGGCCTCGACGATCGGCAAGGGGGTGCTCCATCCCGACGTCATCGACCCCCACCTGATCCTGGCCGCGCTGACCGGGGCGATCGCCTGGAACCTCATCACCTGGTACTTCGGCATCCCCTCCAGCTCCTCCCATGCCCTCATCGGCGGGCTGGCCGGGGCCGCGCTGGTCAAGGCGGGGGGCGGGGCCCTGGTCTGGCTGACGCCGGGGCCGAACCTCCTGGTCTGGAAGGGCGTCCTCGGCATCGCAATGTACATCGTCATCGCCCCCCTCCTCGGCTTCGTCCTCGGCCTCCTCTTCACCGTCACCTTCTCCTGGGTCTGCCGCCACAAGGCCCCGCGCACCGTCGACAGCTGGTTCCGCAAGCCCCAGCTCCTTTCCGCCGCCGTCTACAGCTATTCCCACGGCGCCAACGACGCCCAAAAGACGATGGGGATCATCTACGCCCTCCTGGTGGGCGCGGGGCTCGGCAGCCTCGCCCACTCCGAGGGCATCGACGAGTTCCGCGGCCGGCTCGTCGCGGCCTCGGAGGAGGAGGCGGCCGCCCTGCCGGGGACCACGCGGGCGCTCGTCCTGGAGGACGGGACCCGCTACCCCGTCCGGCTGGGAAAGGAGACCGTGCGGGCAACGGTCGAGCGGGTCGACCAGGTCGTCACGCTCACGGGGAACCTGGAGACGGCCCCGGACGGCCGGAAGCGCCTCCACGTCCACGACCACCTCGCCTGGTGGATCATCCTGAGCTGCCATGCCGCGATCGCCTTCGGGACGTACTTCGGCGGGTGGCGGATCGTCAAGACCATGGGCACCAAGATCACCAAGCTCACGCCGTTCGGGGGATTCTCCGCCGAGACCGGCGGCGGCGTCACCATCCTCGCCATGTCCCACTGGGGCATCCCCGTCAGCACCACCCACACCATCGCCGGGGCGATCGTCGGCGTGGGGGCGACGCGGGGGACGCACGCCGTCAAGTGGGGCATCGCCGGACGGCTCGTCTGGGCCTGGATCCTCACCATCCCCTGCGCCGCCCTCATCGCCGCCGCCGTCGAGGGGCTCTTCCTGCTCTTCGCGAAGTAGGCCCCCGCCCCGTGGACCCGCGCGGGGATTCCTTGTGCTTGTTTATCAAAACGAGCAAAAGGCCGGGTCCCTTGGCATCGGCCTATATACAAATGGCGCGCAAGACCCGCCAAGTCAGCGCAAGTAACTTCGCCCAAAGTGGTTGCGCGCGATTCGTCCGCGCGACAAGCCCTTCGGTCCGCGTTCCGATTCGCAACACGGGCCTCCACGCCCTTTTCTTGACTCCCCCCTCCAACCCCCTTACGATAGGCGCCCCTTTCGAGTCCCAACTACAGCAGTAAGCGAGCCGAGCCCATGAAAGCCGACGACCTCCGCGAAGGCTATCTCAAATTCTTCGAGTCCCGGGGCCATGTGATCCACCCCAGCGACTCCCTCGTCCCCGAGAACGACCCGAGCCTGCTCTTCACGGGCGCGGGGATGAACCAGTTCAAGGACATGTTCCTCGGGCGCGGCAAGCTCCCCTTCAAGCGGGCCACGACGAGCCAGAAGTGCGTCCGCACGGGCGACATCGAGCGCGTCGGCCGCACCCCGCGCCACCACACCTTCTTCGAGATGCTCGGCAACTTCTCCTTCGGCGACTACTTCAAGCGCGAGGCGATCCACTGGGCCTGGGAGTGGCTGACGCAGGTCCTCAAGATCCCCGCCGAGCGGCTCTTCATCTCCGTCTACACCGACGACGACGAGGCGGCGGCGATCTGGCGGGACGAGGAGAAGGTGCCGGAAGCGAAGATTTTCCGGTTCGGCGAGGCGGACAACTTCTGGCCCGCCAACGCCCCGTCCCAGGGCCCGAACGGCGTCTGCGGCCCCTGCTCCGAGATCTACTACGACCTCGGCTCGCGCCACGGCTGCGGAAAGCCGACGTGCCGCGTCGGCTGCGACTGCAACCGCTACATGGAGGTCTGGAACCTCGTCTTCACCCAGTTCGACCGCCGCGACGGCGGCCTGCTCAAGCCGCTGCCGATGAAGAACATCGACACCGGCATGGGGCTGGAGCGGATCGCCGCCGTGATGCAGGGGGTCGGCTCGAACTTCGACACCGACCTCTTCATGCCCCTCCTGCGCCGGATCGCCGAGCGCCTGAAGACGCCCTACACCCCGGAGACGGAGAACGGCGCCCGCATGCGCCGCATCGCCGACCACATCAGCTCGATCGTCTTCATGATCGGCGACGGCGTCCTCCCCTCCAACGAGGAGCGCGGCTACGTCGTGCGCAAGCTGCTCCGCCGGGCCCTCACCGACGGCCTGTCGGTCGGCGCAAAGGACGCCTTCCTCCACGGCCTCGTCGCCGACGTCGCCGCCGTCATGAAGCGCGGCTACCCAGACCTGGAGTCCCGCGTCCCGACGCTCCGCGACGTCGTGAAGGGCGAGGAGACGCGCTACCTCTCCGGCCTCGAGCAGGGGACGCCGCGGGCCGAGGCGATCATCCGGGAGCTGCAGACGTCGAACCGGGACGCCTTCCCCGGCGAGGCCGCCTTCCAGCTCTACGACACCTACGGCTTCCCCGTCGAAGTCCTCGAGGGGATGCTCGCCCAGCACGCGATGCACCTCGACCGGCCCGGCTTCGAGAAGGCCCTCGAAGAGCAGCGGAAGCGGTCCCGGGAGGGGACGAAGATCTCCACCGACATCTTCGGCTCGGGCCCCCTGGTCAAGGTCAAGGCCCTCCTTCCCCACACCCAGTTCGACGGCTACGCCCACCTCCGCGCCCCCGCCCGGGTCCTCTCGATCTTCGCCGGCGACCAGGTCGTCGAGCGTGCGGAGAAGGACACGGCCGTCACCGTGATCCTCGACCGCACGCCGTTCTACGGCGAGTCCGGAGGCCAGGCCGGCGACCGGGGCATCCTCTCCGGCCACGGCGCGAAGGTGGACGTCATCGACACGCAGAAGACGGAGGGCTTCTTCCTCCACCACGGGCACGTCCGGGAGGGGACGCTGGCGGTCGGCCAGGAGGTGCAGGCCCACGTCGACGGGGCGCGGCGGGCGGAGATCGCGCGCCACCACACGGCGACCCACCTCCTCCAGGCCGCCCTCCGGTCGGTCCTCGGGACGCACGTCGAGCAGGCCGGATCGCTCGTCACCCCCGACCGGCTCCGCTTCGACTTCACCCACCCGTCCGCCCTCGCGCCCGCGCAGCTCCGGGCCGTCGAGGCGTTCGTCTACGCCCGCGCGATCGAGAACCACCCGGTCCACACCGAGGAGATGGCCTTCGCCGAGGCGAAGGCGAAGGGGGCGCTCGCCTTCTTCGGCGAGAAGTACGGCGAGCGCGTCCGCCTGGTCGCCATCGGCGACGTCAGCCGCGAGCTCTGCGGCGGCACCCACGTCCACCGGACGGGGGACATCGGGTTCTTCACGATCCTCTCCGAGGGCTCGATCGGCTCCGGTCTCCGCCGGATCGAGGCCCTCGCCGGCGAGGCGGCCGCCGCCCGCGTCCGGCAGGTCGAGGAGACGGTCGAGGCCGCCTCCGCCGCCCTCGGCGCCCCGCCCGCCGCCGTGCCCCAGAAGATCCTCAGCCTCCTCGACGAGATGAAGGCCCTCCGGGGGAAGCTCGCCAAGCTCACGAAGGGCGCCGCCGGAGACCGCGTCAAGCAGCTCGCCGCCGAGGCCAAGGCGGTCGGCGGCGTCCGCCTCGTCGCCGCCGAGGTCGAAGCGGAGGGCGTGGACGCCCTGCGCGGCCTGGTTGACGGCCTGGTCAAGAAGGAAGGGGTCGGCGCCGCGGTCCTGGCCGCGGCGGTGAACGGAAAGCCGGTCTTCGTCATCGGCGTCCACGCCGACGTCGCGAAGCGCGGCCTTCGGGCCGACGCGGCGGCGAAGGAGGTCGGGAAGGCGGCCGGCGCGGGCGGCGGGGGGAAGGAGCTCCTGGGCCAGGCGGGCGGCGCCGACCCGGCGAAGATCCCCGCGGGCCTGGCCCGCTTCGAGGCCCTGGCGACCGAGACGCTGGGAGGATGACCCTCGCGGGCGGTCGCGTGCAGCCGGGAGGCCCTCCGTCATGAAGCTCTCCGTCCTCCTGCCCGTCTACAACGAGGCCCCCACCCTGCGCGAGATCGTCCGGCGCGTCCTGGAGGCCCCGATCGGGCTGGAGCGCGAGCTGCTGGCCGTCGACGACGCCTCCACGGACGGGAGCGGGGCGATCCTGGACGGCCTGGCCGCCGCGGAGCCGCGCCTCCGCGTGCTCCGCCACGGGCGGAACCGCGGGAAAGCCGGCGCCATCCGCACCGCCCTCGCGCACGCCGCCGGCGATCTCGTGATCATCCAGGACGCCGACCTGGAGTACGACCCCCGCGACTACCCGGCCCTGCTCGCCCCCCTGCTCGACGGGAAGGCCGACGCGGTCTTCGGCTCGCGCTTCCTGGGCGCCCCCCACCGCGTGCTCTTCTTCTGGCACTGGATCGGGAACCGGTTCCTGACCCTGGTGACGGACGTGCTCTACGACGTGAACCTGACGGACATGGAGACCGGCTACAAGGCCTTCACGCGCGAGGTCGCCTCCCGGCTCGACCTGCAGGAGCGCGGATTCGCGCTCGAGCCGGAGATCGCGGCGAAGGTCTGCCGCATGGGATGCCGCCTCTTCGAGGTGCCGGTCACCTATTGCGGCCGGACGTACGCGGAGGGAAAGAAGATCACGTGGCGCGACGGGCTGACGGCGCTGCGGGCCCTCCTGACCTGGCGGCTCCGCCATATCCCCCCCCTGCGGCAACCGTGACCGGCCGGCCCCGGATGCCGCCGTTTGCCCTTGAATCGGCGCTCCGCACGCCCCTATAATTCGCGGGTTGGTACCAGGAGATACTCCCTGCCCAACCCCAAGCGAAAGCTCGCAAAATCCTGGCGCGGCAACCGCAGGGCCCACGACAAGCTCGACGCGCCCGCCTACACCCTCTGCCCCCGCTGCAACCAGGCCAAGCTGCCGCACCGGGTCTGCCCCGTCTGCGGCCACTACCGGGGGCAGTCCGTCGTGAAGACCTAAGAGGGACGCGGCAGGGCGTGCGGGGGGCGCCGCCCGATGCGCGCCCCCCGATCTTCATGAAGTCGAGCCACTCGCGCGGGGTCGCGCAGGCAAGCACCGGGGGCGCCTGGGGGAACCGCGGGATCCACGCCCCAGAGAGGGGGCCGGGGTGCGACGCCCCCGCCTGTTCCGGGGAACGGACGGTATGCGGATCGCCATCGACGCCATGGGCGGCGACCACGCCCCTCAAGTCGTGGTAGAAGGGGCGCTGACCTCGGCCCGCCAGCTGGCCGACGTGCACCACCTGCTCGTCGGGGACCAGGCCCGGATCGACCCCCTGCTTGCAGCCGGCAGCCCGGTGCCGCCGAACCTCCAGGTCGTTCACGCCTCCCAGATCATCGAGATGGGCGAGTCGCCGGTGGACGCCCTGCGCAAGAAGCGGGACAACTCCATCTCGGTCTGCGCACGCCTGGTGCGCGATGGGGGCGCCGACGGGTTCATCTCCGCCGGCAACACGGGCGGCGCGGTCGCAGCGGCCATCTACTACCTCCGCCAGCTCGAGAGCGTGAAGCGCGCCGGCATCGCGGTGCCCATGCCCAGCGAGAAGGGGCGCTGCATCGTCATCGACGTCGGCGCCAACCTCAACTGCAGGCCCATCCACCTCCTCCAGTACGGGATCATGGCGTCGATCTACGCCAAGGAGGTCTTCCAGGTTCCCGGCGTCCCCCGCGTCGGGCTCCTCAACGTCGGCACGGAGGCAGGCAAGGGCAGCACCCTCATGAAGGAGGTCTTCTCCCGCTTCGAGCGCCTCCACCTCAACCTCAACTTCGTCGGCAACGTCGAGGGCCTCGACGTCTTCCGCGGCACCTGCGATGTCGTCGTCTGCGACGGCTACGTCGGGAACGTCCTCCTGAAGGCCAGCGAGGCCATCTCCGAGCTCGCCATCAAGCAGTTCCGGTCGGTCCTTCACGACGACTCCCCGGCCGCGGTACGGACCGCCGTCGACGACGGGTGCCAGCGGTTCCAGGAGGGGTCGGACTACGCCGAGGTGGGCGGGGCCCCGCTCCTCGGCGTCAAGGGACTCTGCGTCATCTCCCACGGCCGCTCCAGCGCCCGCGCCATCGTCAACGCCATCCGGTATGCCCGCACCTTCACCGAGAACAAGGTGAACGACAAGATCGTCGAGCAGCTCCGCAAGATCGGCATCTGGGGACGGCTCTCCGGGTGGTTCGGCGACGCGGGGGACGAGGACTAGGCGCCCGGCCCCTGGCGGCCCCGCCCCCGGTTCCGGGCTCCCGGTTCGCCCCCTCCGAGACCGCGGGCCCGCCTGCAACCGGGGCGCGGAGACCGGGACCCAAGAGCGAAAGGCCCGAACACCATGACCACCGCGATCCTCTTCCCCGGCCAAGGCGCGCAGGCCGTCGGCATGGGAAAGGACGTCCACGACGCCCTCCCCGCCGCGCGCGACCTCTACGCCCAGGCCTCCGACATCCTCGGCTTCGACCTCGCGGCGCTCTGCTTCGCGGGGCCGCCGGAGCAGCTCACCCGCACCGACGTCAGCCAGCCCGCCATCCTCGTCACCAGCCTGGCCGTGCTCGAGGCGGTCAAGGCCCGCCGGCCCGAGTGGCTGGCCGACGCGACGGCGACCGCAGGCCTCAGCCTCGGCGAGTACACCGCCCTCGTCTTCGCCGGCGTCCTCACCTTCGCCGAGGCGGTCTGGCTCATCCAGCAGCGCGGGAAGGCGATGCACGAGGCCTGCGCGGCGAATCCCGGCGCCATGACCTCGGTCCTCGGCCTGGACGCGGCGAAGGTCGAGGACGCCTGCGCCCATGCGCAGCGGCAGGGGCTGGGAGTCGTCATCCCCGCCAACCTGAACTGCCCCGGCCAGATCGTCATCTCGGGGACGACGCCGGCCGTCGCGGCGGCCTCGGCCCGGGCGAAGGAGCTCGGCGCGCGCCGCGTGGTCCCCCTCGCGGTGGCCGGCTCCTTCCACTCCCCTCTCATGGCCCCCGCCCAGGCGAAGGTGAAGGCGGCCCTCGCGGACGTCCTCCTCACCCGCGCGCGGATCCCCGTCTGGTCGAACGTGACCGCCGGCCCGATGCAGGAGCCGGACGACATCCGGGGCCTGCTGGGCGACCAGGTGGTCAGCCCCGTCCGCTGGGAGGACGCCATGCGGGGGATGCGGACCGCCGGCGCGACCCGCTTCCTCGAGGTCGGCCCCGGCACCGTCCTCACCGGGCTGATGAAGAAGATCGACGCGGCGGCCGAGACGCGGAGCATCCAGACGCTGGCGGATCTCGAGACGGCGTGACCGCTCGCCCCGAAAGAGTGCGCTCCGCGCACTCCTTCAGGGCTCGCTCAGCAGAAGACGGCGCGGCAAACGTCCGCCGCGCCGTCTTCTGCTGGTCGCGTGCGGGACTTCCATCCTTCCGTGAAAATCCACAGGGACGCGGGGAAGATTCGGGAACGCAGCGGTGTGCGTCCCGTGCATCCGTATTGCGGTCAATACTTATCGAGGGGCATGTCATGCAGCTCAAGGACCAGGTCGCCCTCGTCACGGGCGCGTCGCGGGGGATCGGGCGCGAGATCGCCCTCGCACTCGCCGGCGACGGCGCCCACCTCGTCGCCGTCGACGTGAACGAGCCGCTCCTCGCGGAGACGGCAACGCGCATCGAGGCGAAGGGCGTCAAGGCGCTCACGATCAAGGCCGACGTCACGAAGGCGGAGGAGGTGGACGCCGCCGTCGAGAAGGCCGTCGCGACGTTCCAGCGCCTCGACATCCTCGTCAACAACGCCGGCATCACCAAGGACGGCCTGCTGATGCGGATGAAGGACGCCGACTGGGACGCCGTGCTCTCCGTGAACCTCCGCGGCGCGTTCCTCTTCACCCGCGCGGCCATCCGGCCCATGCTCCGCGCCAAGGCCGGCCGCATCATCAACATCGCCTCCGTCAGCGGCCTCACCGGCAACCCCGGGCAGGCCAACTACTCGGCCTCCAAGGCGGGGCTGGTGGGGCTGACGAAGACGGCGGCCAAGGAGCTCGCCTCCCGCGGCATCACCGTGAACGCCGTCGCCCCCGGCTACATCGCGACCGACATGACGGCGGCGCTCCCGGACGAGGTGAAACAGAAGGCGCTCGCCTTCGTCCCGCTCGCCCGCATGGGGACGCCGCAGGACATCGCCGAGGCGGTCCGCTTCCTGGCCGGCCCCGGCGCGGCGTACATCACCGGCCACGTGCTGGTGGTGGACGGCGGGATGACGATGTGAGCCTCTCCGTCCGGGGGGCTTCCACGCCGGCGAGGGGCGAACTCCCTTCGACAGTTATCCGCAGCGTCCTCACG
>CAYUME010000152.1:0-9151 GCA_964445475.1 uncultured Planctomycetia bacterium | reverse complement strand
TCGGCGCGGTACTCGAACTTCGGCTCCGTCACGACCTCCCCGCGGCGGTTCACGAACCCGTACCTGCCGTCCTGCACGACGACGGCAAGGCCGTTCGAGAACGGGTGGACCGCCTGGAAGCGCAGCGGCACGACGACCTTGCCCTTTCGGTCGATGTGCCCCGCCTTGCCGTCCAGGTACACGGCGCGGAAGGCCATCACCCCCAGCCCCACCGTCGCCAGCCTCCGGTCGTGGGGGCAGCTGATGCCGTTGGGGCAGAAGGCGGTCACCCCGCGCGCCGCGACCGCGCGGGCGACCTGCGCCGCCTCCGACGGGGTGCAGGCGTTGAAGGCCACGCCGGCCGCCCCGTTCACCTGGATGTCGATGAGCCCCGGGGCGACGACCCCCTTCCGCGCGTCGATCACCCGGCACGTCTTCGCGGGCCGGCGGATGCGGCGGGCGATGCGGACGATCCGCCCGTCGCGCACGAGCAGGTCCGCCCCCCGCAGCACCTCGCGGGGCGTGATCACGTCGCCGCCGTGGACGAGCAGCGCCTCGTCGGCCATGCGGGCATGGTACCGGTTCCGCCGGGGGGCCGTCAAGGAGGGGCGGGGCCGCATTTTCTTGTCCCGCCGTGCGCGCCCGCTATGATGGCGGCGTCTCCCGGAGGCCTCCCCCGTGCCCGAGCCCGGCCGCAAGATCATCGCCCGCAACCGCCGCGCGGGCTTCGAGTACACCCTCTTCGACAAGGTCGAGGCCGGGCTCGTCCTCCGCGGGTCCGAGGTGAAGTCCCTCCGCGACGGCAAGGCCAGCATCATGGAGGCCTACGCCCGGATCGACAAGGGCGAGGCCTTCGTCCACAACCTGGACATCCCGCCGTACGCCATGGCCGGCCCGTTCAACCACGAGCCGAAACGGGTGCGCAAGCTCCTCCTCCACCACCGCGAGATCGACAAGCTCCTCGGCAAGACGCGCGAGCGCGGCATGACCCTCATCCCCACGCTCCTCTATTTCAAGTTCGGCCGCGCGAAGCTCGAGCTGGCGCTGGCGAAGGCGAAAAAGAAGTGGGACAAGCGGGAGGCCATCCAGTCGCGTGACGCCAAGCGCGAGATGCAGCGACGGACGCGCTATTGACGGCTCCGGCAACCCGATACAGGGAAAGGACCCCTCGATGACAACCCGGCTCGCGACGACGGCGGCGGCCCTCTTCCTCGCCCTGGGCCTCCGGGCGGAAGACGGGGCGACCCCTGCCGCGAAAGACGCCCCGCCTGTTCCCGCCATCGCCGCGGAAAAAGGCAAGGTCTTCCGCCACCCGATCGGATTCTCCTTCTGGCACCCGGCCGCCTGGACGGTCAAGGACCTCGACGAGTGCCTCCAGCTCCTTCCGCCCGACCCGAAGTCCAACGACGACGGCCCGACCGAGCTCTACCTCATCATCGGCGAGAACGTGGCCGGCGAGGGCATCCAGAGCCCGGCCGACCCGAAGGTGGGCGCCTACCTCGACGAGCAGCTCCAGGCCGTCGCGCCGTTCCTCGCGCGGAAGGGCGGCACCGGCTCCCTCGACATGACGCGGGGGAAGGGGGCCATCTACGACTGGGCGGGGAGCAACCCCAAAGGCAACGCCGTGCTGGCCCGCGCCTTCGTCGGCGTCTTCGACGACAACGCCGTCGCCCTCGTGGCCCTCGCCCTGAAGGAGCCGCTGGCGGCCCGCGAGGAGACCCTCCGGAAGATGGCCGCCTCCTTCGGGTTCGGCAAGGGTCAGCTCGACGCGCAGCTCGCCCGCACCTGGACCTTCGTCTCCAACCACGCCCTCTCCAACACCTCCCCCTTCGAGACGGCCTGGAGCCGCGCCCAGCTCGCCAGCGAGAAGACCGCCACGCTCACGCTGGGCGCGGACGGGACGTGGACGCGCGTCACGAAGTCCCACACGCTGGTCGGCGCCGGCGGCGTCTGGCTCGAGGACAAGAGCGAGAAGAAGAGCCAGGGGCGCTGGAACGCCGGCGACGGGAAGCTGTATCTGATGTACGACGACGACTCGTGGACCATCTACCAGTACCGCCTCGAGGGAAACACCCTGCGGTTGGTGTGCGGGAAGCAGGGGGAGACCTGGGAGGCGAGGTAACCACGGCAACGGACGCGAACGCGGACGTGAACGAGCACGGGGACGCGTTCCTCCTGAGTCTCGGAGATCCCGCCGACCCCTCCGTCGCGGCATGACCTCTGGCGGTCCGATCGGCCCCCCAGGGGGACGTCTCCGTTCCCCCTGAACGACGACCGGCACGGGCCCCCGCCCCCCCACGAGAGGACGCAAAGAGAAACTGGAAAGAGAACACATGTTCTTTATAGAATACATACGTATACACGGGAGGGCTCCGCATGGCCGGGTCGGGAAGCCGGAACGGGACGGCGGGCGCCGGGCCGCGGCTGCGCAGCCTCCGGCTGCGCGCCCATCTCTCCATGCGCGCGCTGGCCCGCGCGGCCGGGGTCGCCGTCAGCCACGTCTCCAACCTCGAGGCCGGCCGCGTCGAGCCGACCCTCGCCACGTTGCGCAAGCTCCTCGTCGCCCTCGGCACCGACATCGGCCCCTTCTTCGCCGACGAGCAGCCCGCCCCGGCCGGCTGCGTCTTCCGCCGCCACCAGATGCGCTCCGCCGGCGATGCCGGCCGCCGCTACACCTTCGTCCTGCCCGCCCGCGACGACATCCGCCTCGTGATGCTCGACGAGGAGCTCTTCGCCGGCGAGAAGCCCGCCTACGAGCCCCTCGCCGGCGACCTTGCCGGCTACGTCCTCAGCGGCGAGCTGCGCCTGGACGTGAAGGGCGAACCGCCCCAGGTCCTCCAGCCCGGCGACGCCTTCCACGTCCCCGCCGGCCGTCCAGTCCGGGGATGGTGCCGCCGCGGAAAATCGGCCCGTCTCCTCACCGTCCAGTTGAGAGGGACACAACGTCCCCGGGAGGCTCCATGACCCGCGCCGCCGCGATCCCGGCCCTCGCGACCGTCCTTGCCGCATGCGCGGGGCCGTCCGGCGCCGCCGCAGAGACGGCCGCGCAGGCCGACGCCCCCTTCGTCGTCTCGAACTACGACGGCGGCGAGCTCTACTGGGTCCGCGACGGCGAGAAGCGGCCGGTCCACGGCATGCGCGAGGCCTGGGTCTTCAACCGCGCCATGGCCTGGCTCGACGCGAAGGAGGGCGCGGACGTCCTGATCTGCCATTCGACGGCGGCCCCCCTCCTCCTGACCGGCCGGAAGCAGGTCTCGCGCTGGTTCGCAGGGCCCGGCGCCGCGATCGAGAACGCCGGCGACGACACGACGCGATTCGTCAAGCCCGGAGGGAAGGACGCGGTCGATCACGCATCCCTCCCCCCGTTCCAATTCCCCGTCGAACAGTATCCCGTCGCGGAGCTCGCGGTGACGGAGACGACACACCCCTGGCAGTTTGTCGCCCTTGTCAAGGGACGGAGCGGGCCGCCGCTCTACGCGAGCCCCTGGCAGGGCACCCCGGGGACGCTGACCGTGGACCTGCTCGCGCTCCACCGCCGGAAGGGCTACGACGGCCACTACGCGCAGCTCCAGTTCGCCCTCTTCGTCCGTACGCCGGACGCGAAGGACGAAGCGACGGTCGTCTTCCGCATGCGCCTGCCGGCGCGCCCGGCCGTCGTCCCATCGCTCCCCGTCATCCGCACCGTCGCGCGCGCCGGGCAGGAGGGCGTCCCGATCTGCGCCGTGGTCCTGGACGCGGACGCGAAGCGCCTCGGAAAAGGCGACGTCGCGGTCACCGCCGAGGTCGCCGGGAAGGCCGTCGCGCTGTCCGACGCCGGCGGGGGGATCTGGAAGGGCACCGCCAAGGGCCTGCCGGTGGGCGATCACCGGGCGTCGATCGTCGCCACGCCAAAGGGCGGGGGCGCGCCCATCCGGTCCGCGCTCAACATCCGGATCACCGACGGGCGGTTCCTCGGCTACGACGAACGGCTGAAGCTCCTCACGCTGGACGGCAAGCCCATCGGCCCCCTCACCGGTTCCTACCGCGGCGCGCCGATGTTCCAGGCGATCGGCACGTCGCAGGAGTCGCTCGTCCAGGGGCAGACGGCGTGGGACGCCGTCAAAGGCGACCGCCACGAGGGCCAGTACTTCAACCACGGCCCGTCCGGCCCCGCGTACGGCTTCCATTTCTGGGAGTCGCTGACGGAGCGCGAGCTGGACGCCGATTACGCCTACCTTGCGCAATGCGGCTGGACGCTCACGCACCTCTGCCAGAACTGGTGGGTGTGGGAGCGGCTGGACGCGGGGGGGCGGCTCGCGCCCCATGGCGCCGAGCAGCTCGCCGCCCTCCTCGCCGCCGCGTCGCGCCACGGCCTCCGCCTCCACCTCGCCGTCAGCCACTACCCGCTGGGCAAGGAAAGCCCGTCCTGGGCCCAGTACCTGGAGGCCGGGTACAAGCGGGACGACTACCATCGTCCCGATTCGACGTTCTACACGATGTTCAAGGCCTACCTGCGCGACCTCGCGGGCGTCTTCCGCGACGACACCGCCCTCTCCTCCTACACCGCCTCCGGCGAGGGCGACCCGGACTGCGGGATGACGTTCGTCAACGAGACGCACGACGCGATGCGGGCGCTCGACCCGAACCACCTCTTCCTCGGCGAGCCGCACCTCAACCCGAGCCCGTACCCGCCCGACATCAACTATTACCGGCGCGAAGGCTGGAAGCCGCTCCTCGGCGGCATGCGGACCTACCCGATCGGCAACAAGCCCTTCGAGCACATCGCCGTCCAGTTCAAGCTCGCCGGCCTCGGCCACCTCTTCCTCGGCGAGGGCGTCTTCTGGGGGTTCAACAACGGCGCGCGGGCGACGGAGCGGTACCGGACTCGCGTCCGCCAGGAGTTCTACACGGGCCTCTGCTACCGCCTCCCGATCCAGCTGTCGTGGGAGGAGCGGGTCACGGAGAACGAGCGGGTCGTCTTCGACCGGGTGCGCCGCGCCGTCGACTGGTCGAAGCCCTTCGCCCCCCCGCGCCTGCTCCTCCGCCTCGACGGCAACCCGGCCGGGTTCGTCCGGTACGAGCGGGCGCTCTCGCGGATCCCGCTGGAGTACGGGTTCCTCGAGAAGGACGCCCCCGCGCCGGCCGGCTCCCACGTGATCGACACCGCGGCGCCGTTCGACGAGGCGGCGCTCGCCTTCGCCTCGGACGGCGGGGCCATCCCCGACGCCCTCCAGGCCGACAGGCCGTTCCGCCTCCCGGCCGGCTTCGTCGCCAGCTACGCCTGGAGCGAGGACCGGACGACGCTCCTCGCCTACCTCCAGGAAACGGGCGACGGGGGAGGCGGCGGCGAGACGGCCCACGACACCACGGAGGCGGGCGACTACACCTACATCGACACGACGCGCGCGATCGAAAAGGATGCGCGCCTCGACACGTGGGAGGTCGAGTGCGTGAAGCCGGGAAAGATCCAGCTGGCGGTCTGGCGGAAGGAAGGGGACGCGGTCGAGCGCATCGGGCAAGGCCCGCTGGTCGAGATGACGAAGCCCGGCCGGAACCGCTTTGCGCTCGACCCGCCGATCGCGGCGAAGAAGGGCGACTGGGTCGGCTTCTACATCCCCGACGAGAGCACCCACATCGCGGCGGAGAGCGGGGGGAGCATGCGGAACGTGAAGGGCCTGGTCGCGGAGGCGCGCACGCCGCTCGCGCGGTGGGGGACGGAGCCGAAGCGCGCGGCGATCCAGGCGTTCGGCGCCGCCGAGGCCGCCGCGCCGCCGGCGGCGCGGCCGTCGCCCCCCGCCGTCCCCGGCCGCGAGGTCCGTCTCCAGGGCTTCCCCGCCGGGCCGCTGCGCGTCCACCTCTTCGACCTGGCGGAGAAGCGGCTGGTGGTCGAGGAGGGCCTCGCGGGGAACCGCGCCGTCCCGATACCGCCGGCGACGCGGCACGTCTTCATCCTGGTGACCGGGGCTCCGTAGCCGTGGCATGCAACAGACGTCGCGGCGGCCGTATGCCGCGACGTCTGTTGCAAAGCGAGCCCTGCAGGGATGAGCGGAGCGAATCCCGCCGGGCGAGCGTCACTCCGGCAGGAGGACGTACGGGACCTGCGGCCGCAGCCTCGGCGCGACCGTGCCGCCGGACACCTTCAGCCGGACCGGCTCCCCGCGCCCGCGGCATGTAAGGGGGTAGAGCGTCGCAGAGGACCGTGTCGCCCATTCCGCCGGCAGCTTCCAGGCGCGCTCCGTGCCGTTCCAGCTGAAGAAGTGGATCTTCGTCTTCCCGCTCCAGGTGTCCGGCCACATCCGGTCGTAGTCCTCCGCGAAGACCACGTTGCCGTTGGCGATCCGCAGCCCCGTGCCGAGGTAGGGCGTCGACCAGAGGGCGGTCGTGCCGTCGCTCCACCGGGCGTAGAGCGGTCCCGCGTCGATCGCGATCTCGTGCTCGCCTTCGGCCAGGCGGACCTCGTCGAATGCGCACACCTCCTTCTCGAAGGCTACGTCGAGCGCGGCCTGGTGGAGCTTCCGGTCGACGTAGAGGCTCAGGGCGCCGCGGTCGCGGTTCGGGAAGCCCAGAACGCCGACCCGGTAGATCCCCTCCTTCGGGGCGCGGAAGCGCACGGCAAGCGGCTGTTCCAGCATGACCCGCCCGTCCCGGCGTGCGCGCTCGACGTACCCCCGATCGTACGTCGAGGCCATCGCGTCGGCCACCGGGATGGAGGTCTTCGCGCCGTCCGGGCCGGCGACAACGATCTCCTTGAGGTGGAGAACTCCGACCTTCCGGAGCGTCGCGGTGCGGACGCTGCCCTTGCCGATGTGGTAGAGCTCCTGGATCGCCGTCAGATAGAACGTGTTCAAGAGGTCGGTCCAGTCGCCGCGGAACGGGTCCGAGGTGCCAGGGATGTCGAATTCGCGGCCGATCGCATCGCCCTGGGCGAAGGCGATGTGGGTGGTTTCAAGGCCGGCGACGCGCCGGGCCGACGGCCGCCCGGCCGCCAGCGCCGCTTCGTGTTCGCGCACCCGGCGCCGGCCCTCCGGCGTCAGGGCCACGGGCGAGACATTGAACGCGCCCATGTTCCCGGCGACGTGCTGCCATGCGAGGGCCGACAGGGCCTGCTTGTAGCCCCCGTCGATGACGCTGTAGTCGTTGCGCGACCATCCCTGGCCGTGCAGCCAGACATACGTCGCCCGCGCGCCCAGCATCTCCCGGATGCCCTCGGTGGCGAGGTCCGTCCCCTTCGCGCGCAGGTGGTCGGCGATGGCGAGGACGCCCTCGAGCTGCGTGCGCTCGCTGCCGCCGAGCGGGCCGTCCGGGAATCCGGCGCTGAAGTTGCCGCCCGACAGGTTGAGCACGTCGAGATAGAGGATCGGCGGCGCGTACGGCAGGCGGGCGTAGAAGGAATCGATCAGGTCGCGCGCCAGGCCGCTGTCCCAGAAGCGCTTGTAGTCCACGAGCGCGAAGATGGAGACCGGGTCCTTGGCCTCCGGGTCGCTCGGCGGGGGGATCTGGCGGGGGACATAGGGCACTCCATCGCGGGCACGGCTGGCCGGATTGACGTCCCGCCGGTAGATCGACTTCGTCTCGACCAGCTTCTCGAAGAACGCGCGGGACTCGGGGTAGTCGCGAAGCCCGGCGTTGACGTCCGTCAGGTTGAGGTGGAAGGACAAGGCGACGTGGGCCCGGTCCTTCAGCCGCTTCATGGAGGCGCCCAGCGCGTCCCACGAGCCCGCCCGGTGCGTCACGCGGCCCCAATACGGCCACAGGCCGTCCCAGTTCCACGGTCCCAGGTGGTCGTGGCCGATCAGGCCGTTGACGATGGGGATCTGGCGCACCGTGCCGTCGAGAAGGTGCCCCATCGCGGTGAGCTCCTCCTCCAGCGCCGGGAGCACAGGGGCCTCGTCCGGCGTGGAGATGCGGTAGACGAAGCCACCGCGCGCCCAGGCGGGGGCCTTGCAGGCCGAGGCGCCGGTCTTGTCGGCCGCGGCCTCGACACGCGCCGCGAGACCGTCAAGCGGGGCCGCCTCCGCCCCGTCCGTCAGGAGAGCCGGGATCAGGCCGGCGACCAGAAGACGGCCCGCCCCCCGGCGGCGGGGCTTCGGGAGGGAGGCGGGCGGAACCGTTCTCATGGCATGCTCCTGGGTCCACGACGGGGAGTGGCCCCGCGCCGATTTATGACAGCCAACACGGCCTAAACCGGCAGGACAGAGGCGGAGACCGCCGATAAGCGCGGATTCGCGCCCCATCCAGACGGGCGGCTCGGCGCACGTCGGCGGCGATTAAGACGCGGGGGCCGGCCAGGACGGGATCACCGATGGCGCTCCGATCGGATGCGGCTCCGATCCTACGTCGCGCCGCGGTTCCGGTAGCAGACCACCCGCTGCTTGAGCATGTCCGCGGCCAAGCGGAGCGTTCCGCCGCCGGGCAGCGACGCCGCGTCGACCACCTTCACGACGGGCGCCCACGCCGCGTCCGCCGGCAACAGCTCCGCCAGCCGGTTCGGCGCCGACGCGAGGAGCGCCCCGTTCAGGAAGTTGTCCTGCCGCTTCGGAAAGAGGGCGCAGTAGAGGATGTCGAGCTCGACGAGCTCGTTGAAGAAGTGCGTGCCGAGGGAGACGTCGGGGACGAGGTCCTCGCGCATGGCGACGATCTCGCAGAGGGCGGAGACCGTGTGGATCTCGGCGAAGTGGACGGGGACGCCGAGGGAGGGGGTCGTGGTGCCCCAGCGCCCGGGGCCGAGAAGGAAGAGGTTCCCGTCCTTCCCGGGCCGCGGCAGGTGGGCGATCTTGCCGATCAGGCGCGCCACCGCGTACCGCTCCGAGACGGGGAGCTGCCCGTAGGCCTCCGGCACGACGTGGATGAGCCGGTCGACGTCGAGGACGCGGCTCTGGCCGATGACCGCGCCGTGGGCCTCGACGACGACGTCCTCGCGGGAGAGGCCGGGGGGGACCTCGGGGGCGGCGCCGCCGCCCTTCACCTGCAGCGGGCGGCACTGGAGCAGGTTGATCTTGCAGGACCCGTCGGGCAGGAAGTTGACGGCGAACTCCGTGTCGACAGGGTACTCGTAAGCCGCCGCGATGGCGCCGAGCATCTCGCGCATGCGGGGGATGAAGGGCGTCCCCGCCAGCAGCGCGTCGATGGTCAGGACCCAGGCCCCGGCGGGGTCGAAGCCGCCGGCGACGGCGGCCTGCTCCGCCTCGCGGTC
>CAYUME010000151.1:5400-9178 GCA_964445475.1 uncultured Planctomycetia bacterium | reverse complement strand
GTTGACACGCGTCCCCCCCCCGTCTTTAATCCCCCCCTGGTGACGCCGCTGATGGACCAGTATCACCGGATCAAGAAGCAGCATCCCGACGCCATCCTCTTCTTCCGGCTCGGCGACTTCTACGAGATGTTCTACGAGGACGCCAAGACGGCCGCCCGCGTCCTCGGGATCACCCTCACCGGACGGCAAAAGGGCGACGCGCGCATCCCCATGGCCGGCGTGCCGTACCACGCGGCCGCCACCTACATCAACCGCCTCCTGCGCGCCGGGCATCGCGTGGCCATCTGCGACCAGATGGAGGAGGTGGACGCGGCGCAGGGGGAGATCGTCGACCGCGAGGTCACCCGGGTCGTGACCCCGGGGACGCTCATGGACGAGGGGATGCTCGACGACAAGCGGAACAACTTCCTCGCCGCCGTGAGCGGGTCGGGCGCGCGGCGGGGGCTCGCCTGGATCGACTGCTCGACGGGGGAGTTCCGGGCCGCCGACGTGACCCGCGAGCAGCTCTTCAACGAGCTGGCCCGCCTCGCCCCGAGCGAGTGCCTCGTTCCCGCGGCGGAGGCCGAGTCGGCGCCCGCCGAGGCGGACGCGCTCCGCCGCGCCGCCGGGATCGTCACCCCCTTCCACGACTGGACCTTCGACCGCGCGAACGCGCTCAAGGGCCTCTGCGAGCACTTCGGCACCGTTTCGCTCGACGGGTTCGGCTGCGGGGACCTCGATCTCGCCCTCGGCGCCGCCGGTGCCGTCCTCGAGTACCTCCACGAAACCCACCGGGCCACGCTCAAGCACGTCATCCGCCTGACCCGCGGCGAGCGCGAGGGCGTCTGCGTCCTCGACCGGGCCAGCATCCGGGCGCTCGAGCTGACGGAGTCGCTCCGCGAGGGGGACCGGAAGACGAGCCTGCTCGGCATGCTCGACCGGACCCAGACGGCGATGGGCGGTCGCCTCCTGCGCGACTGGATCCTCGGCCCCCTGACCGACGTCGAGGCGATCCGCCGGCGGCAGGAGGGGATCCGGGAATTCGGGGGGGGGGCCGCGATGCGCGGGGCCTGCCGGAAGGCGCTCCAGGGGATGAGCGACCTGGAGCGGCTGGCCGGGAAGATCGGGGCGAGCCGGGCGACGCCGCGGGACCTCGGCGGCCTGCGCGACAGTCTGGCGGCCCTGCCGGGGCTCGCCGCCCTCCTCGCAGAGGCCCGCGCCCCCATCCTGGCCGAGGCGAGAGGCGACCTGTCCATCTCCTCCGAGCTGTGCGACCTCCTCCGCCAGGCCCTCGTCGACAATCCGCCGGCGGCGATGAAGGAGGGAGGGCTCTTCCGGGCCGGCTTCCACGCGGAGCTCGACCGCCTCCAGGGGATCGGCTCCAAGGGGAAAAGCTGGATCGCCGCCTTCGAGGCCGAGGAGGTCCGGCGCACCGGCATCCCCTCCCTCAAGGTCGGCTTCAACTCCGTCTTCGGCTATTACATCGAGGTCACGAACACCCATCGCGAGAAGATCCCGTCCGACTACCACCGGAAGCAGACGCTCAAGAACGCCGAGCGCTACATCACGCCCGCCCTCAAGAAGCAGGAGGAGGAGATCCTGCACGCCGAGGAGCGGGCGCGGAAGCTGGCCTACGGGCTCTTCGTCGAGCTGCGCGACCGCGTGGCGGGCCACATCCCGGCGCTCCAGCGCGTTGCCCGTGCGGCGGCGCTCCTGGACGTCCTGGCCGCCCTGGCCGATGCCGCCGAGGAGCACGACTACGTCCTGCCCGCGGTCGACGACGGCGGGCGGATCGAGATCGTCGATGGCCGCCACCCCGTGGTGGAGCGGACGATCAGCGACCGGTTCGTCCCCAACGACGTCACCCTCGACGCCGAGGGAAGCCGCGTCGTCATCCTGACCGGTCCCAACATGGCCGGGAAATCGACCTACATCCGCCAGGTCGCCGTTCTCGTCCTCATGGCCCAGATGGGGGGCGCCCTCCCGGTCCGCTCCGCCCGCATCGGCATCGTCGACCGCATCTTCACCCGCGTGGGGGCCGCCGACGACCTGGCCCGCGGGGCCAGCACCTTCATGGTCGAGATGAACGAGACGGCCGCGATCCTGCACAACGCCACCCCGCGCAGCCTCGTCATCCTCGACGAGGTCGGGCGCGGGACGAGCACCTACGACGGGCTGGCCATCGCCTGGGCGGTGACGGAGCACCTGCTCGAGGGGACCCGGGCGCGCACCCTGTTCGCCACGCACTACCACGAGCTGACCGAGCTGGCCCGGCTCCTGCCCGGCGTGCGGAACTTCCACGTCGCGGTCCGCGAGTGGGGGGAGGGGGTCGTCTTCCTCCACAAGATCCTCGAAGGCGGGACCGACAAGAGCTACGGCCTTCACGTGGCCCGGCTCGCCGGCGTCCCGCGGGACGTGATCGAACGTGCCAAGGCGATCCTGGCGGCGCTGGAGGATGCGGCGCTGGACGAGGCGGACCGCCCCCGGATGGCGCGCCGGCCGAAGGAGCGGCCGGGGGAGGCGCGCCAGCTCTCCCTCTTCGCCGGGGCGCGCGCGGAGGAGGACTCGGGCGGGGAGGCGGCCGGCGAGGAGGCGGGGGCGAAGGCGGAGGCGGGGCGGGGGCGTGCGCCCCGCATCGCCCGGGCGATCGCCCGCTCCGCGGCCGCGGCCGTACCGGCCCCGCCCGCCGACGATCCCCTCCGGAAGGAGCTTGAGCACCTCGACATCGACCGGTTGACCCCGATCCAGGCCCTCGAGAAGCTGGCCGAGCTTAAGCGCGCGGCGGAGCGTCCGGCGGAATGACGCTCGCCATGCCGGGAATCGCTTCGCCCACCTACGTCTGCATGAAGAGCGAAGGAGGCTTTGTCGAGGCTACGGCGGGAGCCTGAGCCAGCGGAGTTTCCTTCCCTCATCACGCCGGAACGCCCCGTGGGGTGGGCGGCCGAGGCCGGAAACGGGCCCGCCCCCGCGAGGTCGCGCGAAGGTCCGTGCGGCTGGAGCCCCGGCCCGGATCCCCCCGATCAACCCGCATATGCTTGTTCATGCGTGATGGGGCCGCCAAACAGGTTTATCGCGCAGCCGAAGGCCTGCTGGGAGGCTCTTTCGGCGACCCCTGTGCTCGCTCGGTCGCACACCCGGAATGAGGACGGGCACGTTCGGGACCGAGTCCAAGGTGTGGCTAGTCAGGGAAGGCGGGGGGCGGCGGTCAGTTCCCGCGGTCCAGGCCGGGGATCCGGATGTAGCCGTTGAGGATGGCGATCGGCGGGATGAGCAGGAAGATCAGGAGCCCCGTCGCGTACTCGAAGTTTCCCGTTCCCGCGGCGACGGCGGCGTCGAGGGGGATGATGCCGAGGACGCCGATCTTGACGAGCGAGGAGACCTGGCCGGGGTCGAACTCCCGGAGGGCGTTCAGCCCGCGGGCGAGGAGGGCGAGGGCCAGGAGGAGGCCCAGCGCGAGGGCGAGCCACCCGCCGTCCGCGAACGGCGCGGGCAGGATCAGCACGGCGCCGACGGCGGCCAGGGCCATGAGGACGACGAGCGAGACGAAGGTCTTGGGGCGCGGCGGCGGCTCCTCGAGCCCGCTCAGGAGGGTCAGGAAGGTCACATAGAGGACGAGCACGCCGACGTAGGAGACGGCGGCGGGGGGCATGGGGTGGGCGGGGGCAGCGGCGAGGAAGGTCGCGGCAACGGCGGTGGCAGGGACATGACGGCCTTCAGAGATGGCGTGTATCATGCCACCTCAATGGCACACCGGACAAGTATTGAGCTGGGTGAAGAAGTCGTTGCCCTTGTCATCCAC
>CAYUME010000151.1:0-5390 GCA_964445475.1 uncultured Planctomycetia bacterium | reverse complement strand
GTGCACTCCCCCCCCGCGGTGGCCTCGGGGGGGGGGGGGATGGGGGGGGGGGGGGGCCGCGGCGAGGAGCCCCAGGATCACGTTCCCCCCCCGCAGCGCCCCCATCGTGAGCGCCCCCAGCACCCAGGTCCGCTTCGTCACGCCGTTGTAGAGCAGCACGCCGAGGGCCAGGCCGAAGGCGACCGCCCCCGTCCGGGCGTTGACCGCCTGCGCGGCGAGGATCGCGACCAGGCCCAGCACGACGCCGAGGGCGAAGGCGGGGGCGAAGGCGATCCGGCCCGACGCCAGAGGCCGGTCCGGGTGGAGGGTCCGGTCCCGCACCATGTCCGCGCTGTCGTTGAAGATCATCCCCGCCGCGTAGAGGGCGGCCGAGGCGAGGAGGACCGGCAGGATCGCCTCCCAGCGCATGGAAGCCCCCGCCGGCATCCCGAGGCAGTAGCCCGCCACCGGATCGGCCAGGGCCGTGAAGAGCATCGGGAGCCGGATCAGCTTGAGATAGTCCGCGAGCATGGCTCGTCCCGGGCTAATACGGGACCACGTCGTCCAGCAGGGAGAGGCTCACCACCGCCGGCATGCGGATCGTGACCCGGCGCCGGTTCTCACGCACCCCCGACTTCCGCGACTCGAGCGCGTACTTCTCGTTTGTCGAGTGCCCCTCCGTCCGGTCGTGGACGTCCGCCGTCTCGAGCTCGAGGAAGTGGTCGTCCGCCGCCTTCAGGGTCCCGATGTACAGGAAGGGGGTGGCCGTGTCCACGACCACGGCCTTTCCGAGGAATCGGTCCCAGGTCTTCCGCGCGGCATCGTCCATGGTCAGAACCCGCCCGGCAGCATCCGGGTGATGTCGTTCTTCGTGACGTAGACAAGCAGGGCGAGGAGGAGGAAGAGCCCCACGTACTGGGCCCGGATCATCGCCTTCTCGCTCACCGGCGACCCCTTGATCTTCTCGATGACCAGGAAGAGGATGTGCCCGCCGTCGAGGATCGGGATGGGGAAGAGGTTGAAGATGGCGAGGCTGACGGTGATGACGCCGAGCAGCCAGAGGAAGTTGCCGAGGCCCTGCTGGATCACGGTGTAGGAGACGTGGAAGATGCCGATCGGACCGGCCATGCCGGAGGCCTTCTCCTTCCCCCGCACGATCTTGCCGAGGATCTGGAACGTCAGCTGGGCCATGTCGAAGACCTCGCGCACGCCCAGGAGGATGGCCTGCCGTTTGGGGTAGCGGTGGAAGACCGTCTGGAAGCGAAGGCCGACCCGGATCTCCCCGTAGGGGATCGGGCCGGGGGTGACGGTGAAGGCGTGCGTCGCCCCCTGGCGCTCGATCTCGATCGGGAACGGCTTCCCCTCCTCGCCCGCCGTGACGAGGTCGTTCAGTCCGGCGCAGCGGTCCAGCTTGCCGTCCCCGTCGAGGTCGAGGCGGAGGACGCGGTCGCCGCCGCGGACCCCCGCGGCGAAGAGGGGCCAGCTCTCGGGAACCTCCAGCAGGCGCGGGTAGGCCTCGACGAACGCGGCGGGGACGTGCTTCGTCCCGTCCGGCTTCTTCTCGACCGGGAGCTCGACCTCGAGGGGGGCGCCCCCCGCGCGGGCGATCGTGAGGTGCACCGACCTCGAGAAGCTCTCCCGCACGTTCCGCTCGATGTCCGCGACGGAGAGGCCTTCCCACCCCTCGAAGGCCAGGACGCGGTCGCCCGGCTTCGCGCCCGCCTGCTCCAGGGGCGAGTCCGGAGGGATCTCCCCGAGGGCGGCGACGCCTTCCGTGCCGCCGAGCAGGACGTCGAGCGTCCCCCGGCCGAGGGCGTTCCGTCGGAGCGTGAAGTGGCTCACCTTCTCCTCGCCGGCCCGGAGGATCTTCAGCGTGACGACCTTGTCGGGGAGGGCCCCGACGAGGTCGCGGACGTCGCGGTCGGACGCCACCGGCTGGTCGTTGATCTCGAGGAGGCGGTCGCCCTCCCTCAGGAAGTCCTTCGCGCAGGAGAGGGGATGGATGTTCCGGATGACGGGCTCGCGGAGGAGGTCGGCGGCGTCGAGGACGAGGCGCGCGTCGGCGTTCGGGTTGAGGGCGGGCGTGACGGTCAGGTCGAGCGTCTCCCCGGTCGCGGGACGGTGGACCTTGATCGGGAGCGCCTTGCCGGCGCTCGACTTGACGGCGGAGAAGATGTCCTGGCTGCTGAGGATCGACCGCCCGGCGACCTCGAGGATCACGTCGCCGGGCTCCAGCCCGGCCTGTTTCGCGGGGGAGCCGGCTTTCACGCTGTCGACGACGTTGCTGGGGGGGAAGACGGAGATCCGGTCGGCGCCGCGGGGGGTGAGCTGGAGGGTGATGCGCTGCGGGGGATCGCCCCGCTCCACCTCGACCGGGATCGGCTTGTCGGAGTCGGCCCGGAGGACCCCCTTCTTGTACGCCTCGAGGTGGTTCACCGCGACGCCGTTGATGGAGACGATGCGGTCGCCCATCGTCATCCCCGCCGCCCACTCGGAGGAGTCGGGGGCGGGGACGCTGCTGAGGCGGGGCTCGGAGAGCGTGCGCCCGATGGCGAAGGAGAGGATGCAGATCGGGAAGGCGATGAGGAAGTTCATGACCGTCCCGGCCACGAAGATGAGGAACCGCTGGCCGGGCTTCTTGGAGGTGAGCTCGTCGGGCGAGCCCGTCCGCTCCTCCCCGAGCGGCTCGCCGGCCATCTTGACGAATCCGCCGAGGGGGACCAGGGAGAGGCGGTACTCGGTCTGGCCCAGGGTGCGCAGCGTCCGGCCGGGATCCTCCTCCGGGGAGCCGGCCTCGGCGCCCGCCTGCAGCTCCTTCTGCTTCCGCTGCAGCGCTTCCACCCGTTTCGCGCTCGACCCGGCCTGAAGCCCGAGGCCCTTGCGGTAGGAGAGGAGGACGGGCCCGAAGCCGAGCGAGAAGAGGTCGACCCGGACGCCGTTGAGCTTGGCCAGGATGAAGTGCCCGAGCTCGTGGACGAAGATCAGGAACCCGATGCCGGCGATGACGGCGGAGATGTAGAGGAGACCCATGAACGCATCTTACCTGAAAAGGGATCGCGATCGGAGCATTATCCTCTTCGACGAAACGGAGGCGCAGGTCAGACGCCCGCCCGGGTCCGCACCGCCTCCCGCGCCCACCGGTCCGCGGCGAGGAGGTCCTCGAGCGACGGGGAGGCCTTCAGGGCGTGGGACTCGGCCACCTCCCGCACCCTCCGCGTGATGTCGGTGAAGCGGATCCGGTGGTCGAGGAAGAGGGCGACGGCCGCCTCGTTGGCGGCGTTCAGCACCGCCCCCGCCGTCCCCCCCGCCCGCGCCGCCGCGTACCCCAGCGCCAGGGCGGGGTAGCGCGCCGGGTCCGGCGGGGCGAAGGTCAGCGTCTGCCCCTTCGCCAGGTCCAGCGTCGCCGTGATCCCCCCCACCCGCTCCGGGTACGTCAGCGCGTACTGGATCGGCAGCTTCATGTCCGGCGGGCTCAGCTGCGCCAGCGTCGAGCCGTCCCGGTACTCGACCATCGCGTGGACGACCGACTGCGGGTGGAGGATGACCTCGATGCGGTCGGCCGGCAGGTCGAAGAGCCAGCGCGCCTCGATCACCTCGAGGGCCTTGTTCATGAGCGTGGCGGAGTCGATCGTGATCTTCGGGCCCATCGACCACGTCGGGTGGCGCAGAGCCGCCTCCGGCGTCGTCCGCTCGAGGGCGTCGAGGGGGACGTCGCGCAGGGCGCCGCCGGAGGCGGTCAGGACGATGCGGCGGACGTCCTCGCGGCGCTGGCCCTGGAGGGCCTGGAAGACGGCGTTGTGCTCGCTGTCGACGGGGATGACCGGGGCGCCCGTGCGCTTCAGGATCCCGGTCAGCAGCTCGCCGGCGATGACGAAGGACTCCTTGTTGGCGATCGCCAGCGTCTTGCCCGCCTCGGCCGCCCAGAGGCTGGCGGGCAGTCCCTCCGCCCCGGCGATGCCGCCGAGGACGATGTCGACGTCGGGTGCGGTCACGACCTCGCGGATCCCCTCGAGGCCCTCGAGGAGCCGGGTGCCCTCGGGCACGCCCGCCTCCCGGAAGGCCTTCGCCGCGGCCGGATCCGTGAGGACGGCGATCCGGGGGCGGACCTGGAGGACCTGCTCGCGGAGGGCTTTCCAGCTGGAGCGGGCGGCGAGGGTGTGCGGGGCATGGGTCGCCCGGAGGTTCCCCATCACGGCCAGCGCGCTGCGGCCGATCGAGCCGGTGGAGCCGAGGATGGCAACCTGTTTCAGTCGGGTCATGGCCGGGTCCGGAACGCGGGACGGGAAAGGGAGTTAGATAACACGACGGGGCGGGGGAGTCAACGGCCGTCGGGGGTGTCCACGAGGGGGCGGAGGGCGAGGGGAGCGACGGGAGACCTCGGTGGGGCGGCGGCGCCTGTGCCATGACGCCGGGGCTTTCCTCAGCCTATCTGGCCGGGCCTCGCGAAGTAGGGCGGTTGCGGCGCTGGGCGGAGACGCAGGAAGGAGGGGACTTCGATAGCCGGGCCTTCCACGGGCGCTTGCTGCGGTGCGGTCCGGTCCCGCCGAGGCTGCTTCAGGAGTAAATCCGGGGCCGGTAGGCGGTCTCGGACAGTCCCGAAGCCGCCGCGATCCCGCGGCTGGTCACGCCTTCGGCGGGGCGTATCCGTGCAGGACGAGGTCGGGGCCGAGGGGGATCCACTCCGGCCGGTCCAGGGCGGGGGCCTCGGCCATCGTCGCCGGGCCCGTGCCGCCGACCGGGGACGGCGCCGCGCTTCCGCCGATCACGCGCGGGGCGACGAAGGCGTAGACTTCGTCGGCGAGGCGCCGGTCGAAGAGGCTGCCGAGGACCTCGCCGCCCCCCTCGACCATCACCTGGGCGAGGCCGCGCCGGCCGAGGGCCTCGAGGACCTTCGGGAGCTCCGTCCGCGCGCGGCCGGCCGCCACGACCTCGCAGCCCGCCTGCTCGAGGGCCCGGCAGCGCGCCCGGGGGGCCCGGGCGGAGACCGCCACGACGACCGGGACCTCGTGGGCCGTGCGGACGAGGCGGGAAAGGAGCGGCAGGCGCGCCCGCGAGTCGAGGATGACCCGGGCATAGGGGCGGGGGCAGGGCGGGGGCTCGAGGGGCGGGGCGGGGAGGAGCTCGGGGTCGTCCCGGAGGGCCGTGGTGATCCCGACCACCACCGCCTGGCACCGGGAGCGGATCCGTCGCGCGAAGGCCCGTGTCTCCTCAGCCGTGATCCACTTCGAGTCCCCGGTCCGCGTCGCGATCTTCCCGTCCGCCGACATCGCCCACTTGGCGATCACCCAGGGCCGGCGCTCCCGGTGGTGCGCGTAGAAGGGGGCGTTGAGGGACTCCGCCTCCTTCCGGTGCTCGCCCTCGACGACCGCGATGCCGCCGCGCCGCAGGGCGGCCACGCCGCGCCCGCCGGT
>CAYUME010000150.1:0-9227 GCA_964445475.1 uncultured Planctomycetia bacterium | reverse complement strand
CGCCGCAGCCGCCGGGAGCTCCTCGAGGAGACGCTCTGGGCCGCCGCCGCGGCGGCGCTCGCGCCGGCCGCCCGCGCGGCCGCGGCCGAGGCCGACGGCCCCCCCTCCGGCCCCAACGACACCGTCCGCGTCGCCGTCTGCGGCGTCAAGGGGCGCGGCGGGAACCACGTCGACGCCTGGCTCGCCCTGAAGGACGTCCGCGTCACCGCCATCTGCGACGTCGACCCGAACGTCATCGGCGAGGTGTCGAAGCGGATCGAGAAGGCGCAGGGCGCGCCGCCGCGCTACGAGAAGGACCTCCGGCGGCTGCTCGACGACAAGTCCATCGACGCCGTCTCCGTCGCCACCACCAACCACACCCACACGCTTCTCTCGCTCTGGGCCGTCCAGGCGGGGAAGCACGTCTACGTGGAGAAGCCGCTCAGCCACAACGTGTGGGAGGGGCGGAAGCTCGTCGAGGCCGCCCGCAAGTACAACCGCTGCGTCCAGCACGGGACGCAGCGGCGGTCGGAGGCCGACTGGCGGCGCGCCATCGCCTTCCTCCGCGGCGGCGGCCTCGGGAAGGTGACGCTTGCCCGCAGCCTCTGCTACTGCCGCCGCAAGAGCATCGGGAAGATTCCGGACGGCCCCGCCCCGGCCGGCGTCGACTACGATCTTTGGCTCGGCCCCGCCCCCGTCCGCCCCTTCAACCGCAACCGCTTCCACTACAACTGGCACTGGTTCTGGGACTACGGCAACGGGGACATCGGAAACAACGGCGTCCACTTCACCGACATCGCCCTCTGGGGGCTCGGCGTCGAGCGCCACCCCAAGCGCGTCGAGAGCGTCGGCGGGCGCCTCGGCTACGAGGACGACGGCGAGACCGCCAACACCCAGCTCGCCTCCTTCGACTACGGCGACGCCCGCCTCCTCATCGAGGTCCGCGGCCTCGACACGAAGGACTACCGGGGCCAGCAGGTCGGCCTCGTCTTCCACTGCGAGAAGGGCTTCCTCGCCGGCACGAAGGCGTTCGACCCGGACGGGAAGCCGGTCCCGGTCGACGCCCCGGACGACGGGCGCGCGACGGGCCCGTTCCGGAACTTCATCGACGCCGTGAAGAAGGGCGACCCGAAGGCGCTCAACGCCGACGTGCTCCTCGGCCACTACTCGGCCTCCGTCTGCCACCTCGCGAACGTCTCGTGCCGGCTCGGCGAGCCCGCCCCGCTCGACGCGAAGGAGGCTCCGTTCGCGGGCGACGAGGCGGGGCGGGAGGCGTTCGGGCGGATGGCGGAGCACCTGAAGGAGAACGACCTCGACCCGGCGAAGACGACGATCCGCCGCGGCCCGGCGCTGGCGTTCGACGACGCCACGGAGCGGTTCGTCGGGAACCCCGAGGCCGACCAGCTCCTGACGCGCGAGTACCGGAAGCCGTTCGTGGTGCCGGAGCAGGTGTAGCGCGGTGGGAGGGGTTTGTCGGGCCTCGCAGAAAGCGGTTCCGGAAGGGGCCCGACAATCCCGATCGGCGGCGGACTAACCCCTCCCACCGACCCCCAGCCGTTGTTTGGGGCGCGGGCGACGGGTAGAATGCCCGGCGGGAGGCAGTCACATGGTCAACGGGCGGCCGGTCGTGGTCGCGCTCGCCGGCCCCAACGGGGCGGGGTAATCCACGGCCGGCCCCGCGCTCCTGAGAGACCTGCTCGACATCCGCGAGTTCGTCAACGCCGACGTCATCGCCCGCGGCCTGTCGGCCTTCGACCCGGAGCGCGCCGCTTTGGCGGCGGGGCGTGCCATGATCTCCCGGGTCCGGGACCTGGCCGACCGGAAGGCCAGCTTCGCCTTCGAGACGACCCTGGCGGGACGGGGCTATGCCCCGTGGATCAGCCGTCTGGTCTCCTCGGGCTACGACTTCAATGTCGTCTTTCTCTGGCTGCCGAGTGCCGACATGGCTCTGGACCGCGTGACAAGCCGCGTGAGGCTGGGGGGTCACCGTGTTCCGCCGGAGGTCGTCCGCCGCCGCTATGCAGCCGGCCTCCGGAATTTCTTCGGCCTGTACCGGCCGCTGGCCGCCTCGTGGCGCTTCTACGACGGCTCCGCCGGCCTGCTGCCGAAGCGCATCGCATCCGGCGGGCGAAGGCAGACGGAACACGTGACGGACCGTGTCCAGTGGGAACAGATCTCAAGGGAGTGGAAATGAGCCGCCCGCCCCGCCGCGACATCGCGAAGATCTTCCGGGAGGGGACCCTGATCGACAAGGCCCTCGAGCGCGCCGCCCGCGAGGCGATGCTGGCCCACAAGCGCGCCGGCGTGCCCCTGGTTGTCTGGAAGGACGGCAAGGTCGCCCATGTCGACCCGGATGAGTTCGCCTGTATGTCGCGACAGGCCGGGCCTCGAAATAAGCGGGCACGAAAGCCATGAGGCCGATTTCCTGATGAACCGCCAAGGCGACAAATCCGCGATTTGATCCTTGGCGTTGTTCCTTGGCGGACTCCGCGCCTTGGCGGTTCGACCATTTAAGGGTACCCTCATGAGGACGTCCGCTCTGGCCTTTGCCCTGCTTGCCTTCCCGGCCGTTCCCGCCCCGGCCGAAGAGCCGGAGGTGATCTTCCAGGACGACTTTAAGGGCAAGCTCGCCGACGGCTGGACGTGGGTCCGGGAAGATCCGAAGTCGTGGCGCGTCACCGACGCGGGCCTCGAAGTCCGCATCCAGCCCGGCAACATGTGGGGCGGCGCCAACAACGCGAAGAACGTCCTCGTCCGCCCCGTCCCCGACCCCGCCACGCAGCCCCTCGAGATCTCCGTCACCGTCTCCAACAAGCCCGCCGGGCAGTACGAGCAGGTCGATCTCGTCTGGTACTACGACGACAGCCACCAGATCAAGATCGGCCAGGAGCAGGTGGACAACGTCCTCTGCCTCGTGATGGGACGCGAGGAGAAGGACCAGACCCGGACGATCGCGAAGATCCCCATCGAGGCGCTACGGCTCGAGGTGCGCTTCCTCGTCTCGGGCGACAAGCTGAAGGGCCAGTACCGCCCCGCAGGCGACAAGGAATGGAAGGACGCGGGGGAATGCACGCTGCCGGTGAAGGGCGAGCCGAAGATCAGCCTGCAGGTCTACCAGGGGCCGGCGAACGCGGAGCGGTGGGGACGGTTTACATCCTTCAAGATCGCGAAGAGGAAAAGCGGGCCATGACGGCCACCCGTGAAGTCGTTTGAGTCTACGAACCGCGTTGTGTTATGATGATGTTGGATGATGTGCGACAGGCGCCGGCCACATCGATGAAGAGGCCGCCATGGAATTGCAGCTGCCCTTGAACCAGATGACGGTTGACGAGAAGCTCCGGGCGATGGAGCAGATCTGGGCCGACCTCAGCCGCAACGAGGCCGAGCTCCCCTCCCCGCCGTGGCACCGGGACGTGCTGGAAGCCCGCGAGGCCCGCCTCCGGCAGGGCACGGAGCGTATCGTGGAATGGGAGGAGGCCAAGCGGCGGATTCGCGGGGCCGGCTCATGAGGATCGAGATTCTCGAGTCCGCCCTTCAGGATCTGTCGGCGGATCGGGCCTTCTATGAAAGCCAAGGCGCAGGACTTGGCCAGTACTTCCTGGACTCCCTCTTTTCAGACATCGATTCTCTCCGCCTCTACGCAGGCATTCATCCCGTCTTCTTCGGGCGGTATCATCGCCTCCTGTCCAGGCGGTTCCCCTTTGCCGTCTACTACCGCATCGAGGGGACGGCCGTCGTCGTTCACGCCATCCTCGATTGCCGTCGTGATCCCGCCCTGCACGGGAAGCGCCTCGAAAGCTGAGACCGTCTCGACGGAATCTCCGGTTTGTTTCTGGGGTCCACCTCTCCTGCGGCGTCATGATAAGGACGGGGATGACGTCCTCATGAAACCGAATGGCGCGATGCCGCTGACCGACGCCGATCTGCTCTCCCGCTACGCCCAGGCCGTCTTCGTGGCCCTGGCCCGCCGGGCCGGGACGATCCGGGACCCGGGGGCGCTCGGGGCGTGGCTCTTTCGCGCCGCCCGCACGGCGGCCGCGACCCTCCGCCGGGAGGAGTCGCGCCGGCGGCGGCGGGAGGCCGAGGCCGCGGCGCGCCGCAACCGGGAGGGAGCCCCCATGGCGACGGACACGTCCGCGACCTGGCGCGACGCCCAGCCCCTGCTCAACGAGGCGGTCGCCTCGCTCCGCGCGAAGCAGCAGCAGGCGGTCGTCCTCCACTATCTCGAGGGGCGGACGCAGCGTGAGACGGCGCGTCTCCTCGGCTGCACGGAGGGCGCCGTCCAGGAGCGGATCGCCTACGCCCTCGGCAGACTCCGCGCCTTCTTCGCGCGCCGAGGCGTGGCGCTCTCCGCCGCGGCCCTTGCGGCCGGCCTGCACACGCTGGCCGCCCCGGCGGCCCCCGCCTCCGTGCTCGCGGCCTGCGCCGGGGCCGGCGCGGCGGCCGGCGCCGCCGCCTCCTCGCTGGCCGACGGCATCCTGAAGGCCTTCTTCTGGGCGAAGGTGAAGGCCGCGGCCGCCCTCGGCGCGGCCGGCGTCGCGGCCGCGGGGACCGGCGCGGCCCTCGTCGCGGCTGCCGCCGGGGCCGACGCCCCCGCCGACGACCCACGTCCGGCCGTCGTCTGCCACGTCAAGGTCGTCTCCGACAAGGTCGAGGACGTGACGACGCTGGAGGACTGGAAGAAGGCGTACCTCAAGTCCGGCATGACGGACCAGGAAAAGGCCGTCGCCGTCTGGAAGACGGTCGTCAAGTACCGCCACCAGTCCCCGCCCCCGAACGAGGCGCTCGGCAACATGGGGTGCGTGCACGACCCGATGAAGACGATCCACGTCTACGGCTACGGGATGTGCTGCTGCGCGTCGAGCAACATCGAGGGGCTGGCCCGCTTCGCCGGGCTCAAGGCCCGCGGCCGCATCCTGAACGCCCACAGCGTCCCCGAGGTCTTCTACGACGACGCTTGGCACCTCCTCGACGCGTCGCTGATGAACTACTTCACGAAGGAGGACGGCGCGATCGCCTCGGTGGACGAGATCCGCAAGGCGGTCCGCGGCTGGTGGGAGGCGCACCCGGAGCATGCCGGGATGCGCGGCATCGACTCGAAGCTCCGCGCCTTCGCGAAGAACGAGGGCTGGAAGCAGGGCCCGCCCCTCCTGGCACGCAGCCCGTTCTACGACAACGACGGCATCAACGGCGCCGGCTGGCACGGCTGGCCGTCGAGCATGGCGGAGTACGACTGGTCCGACGAGAAGTGCGCCGTCTACGACTACGGCCCCTCGATGGGCTACCAGGTCAACGTGCAGCTCCGCCCCGGCGAGCGGCTCACCCGCAACTGGTCCAACAAGGGGCTCCTCGTCCCCGGCGACCCGAAGCTGGATATCCTCACGACCCGCAAGCCGCTCGGCTTCCAGACGAAGCTCGGGGACATCGCCCCCGGCCGGATCGGGAACGGGACGCTGGAGTACGACGTCCCGCTCGTCTCCGGCGCGTACCGGGGGAGCGCCCTCGTCGCGGAGAACCTCGCCGCCCCCGGCGGCTCGCCCGTGCTGCGCGCCGCCGATCCCTCGAAGCCCGGCGTCCTCGTCCTTCGCATGCCCTGCAGCTACATCTACCTGACCGGCGAGGTGCGCCTCCGCGCCGTCGTCGGGTCGGGCGGCTCGGTCGCCGTCTCCTTCAGCGACAACCACGGGCTCGACTGGAAGCCGGTCGCGACGGTCGACAAGGCCGGCGAGGGGAAGATCGACCTGACGCCGTTCGCGTACCGGCGGTACGACTATCGCCTGAAGATCGAGCTGAAGGGCGCCGGCACGGGCCTCGACGCCCTCGCGATCCGGCACGACATCCTCCACTCGCAGGCCCCTCTCCCCGCCCTGACGGAGGGAAAGAACACGATCGCCTTCTCCGCCGGCGCGCCCGAGGGGACGATCACCCTCGAGGGGAACATGAATCCCGCCGCGGCGCAGGGGAAGCAGGTCGCGCACACGGACTACAAGCCGGAGATCCGCGGCCTCAAGACCGAGGTCCTGCTCGTCGGCGAGACGGGCAAGGGCGAGGCGGTCTACACGGCCGCGACGCCCGGCGACCTCGTCCGCGTCCGCCTCAACGCCCACTACCGCGCGCGCGACGCGAAGGACGGCTACGAGGTGCTCCTCTCCTTCGACGGCGGGACGTCGTGGAAGAAGGCGGGGGACCTCGCGGGGCCGACCGCCGCGTCCTCGAATTACATCGTGTTCACGGACGTCCCTCCCGGCGTCCGCGAAGCGAAGGTGAAGCTGGCCGGCCGCCAGCGGAACACGACGTGCCTCTTCGACCTGCGGATCGACGCCGACTACCGGGAGCCGCGCGGCGGCTTCCGGCCGGTGAAGGTCACCTACGTCTGGGAGGAGGGCGGGCAGGAGAAGCGCGACGTCCGTGTCTGCCGGAAGGCGTCCGAGACGTACGCGATCACCTGCGGCGCGAAGCCGCTCATGAAGTCGATCGTCCTCGAGTTGGCGGAATGACGCTCGCCATGCAGGGACTCGCCTCGCTCGTCCCTGCATGGCTCGCTTTGCAACAGACGACGCGGCATACAGCCGCCGCTCCGTCTGTTGCTGAACGCGGTCGAGGACTCCGTCCCCGACCGCGGACGACCGCTGCGTCGAAATCGTCAGAGTCTCGTGCACCCACGTAATCCGCGTAGCGACACCATGGACATCTTGCAGTGGCGAGGGCGGGCGTATTGGGTCATCGCCTCCGTGCTCTCCGTGTCTCCGTGGTTTGTCAACATCGCGGAGTCGGAGAACGCCGCACGCCCCGTCGGCGAGCCGGTCCTCGAGCAGCCCACCCTCCGGTGCTTCGGGGCGTATTGGATCGTCGCGGGCGACGACAACCGGAACGCCGTCGTCCATGTTGCATACCGGAAACCGGGCGCGCCGGCCTGGAATCGCGCGCTCCCGTTCTTCCGCGTCGAGCGCGACGCCGCCGAGGGCGGCGCGCATGGCAGCCGTCTCGACGTCCCCGCCGGCGCGTGGCTCTTCGCGGGATCCGTCCTCGACGTCGAGCCCGCGACGGCCTGGGAGCTGCAGCTCCGGCTCGAGGACCCCGACGGCGGCAAGGCCGAGCGGGTTCTCCGGGCGCGGACGATCGCGGAGCCGTCCTTCACGCCCGACCCGGCGCTCACCTTCCGCGTCGTCCCCGGCGACGGCGGGGGACGCGGCAGCGCGGCGGACCCCTTCCGCGGCCTCGACGCCGCCCAGAAGGCTGCGAAGCCCGGCGCCTGCTTCCTCCTCGCCCCCGGCGTCTACGCGGGGGCCTTCGAGGTCCGCGCGGGCGGCGAGCCGGGCCGTCCGGTCGTCTGGCGCGGGGACGGGACGGGCGAGGCGGTGATCGACGGCGCGCGCGCCAAGCGCGTCGTCGTGGCCTCCGGCCTCCACGACGTCTGGTTCGAGCGCCTCACGATCCGGAACGGCGACTACGGGATTGCCGCCAACGGCTCCGCCCGGCTCGTCGTCCGCCGCTGCCGGATTCTCGCCTGCGATTACGGCCTCGTCAGCCAGGTCAACAAGGACGGGACGGTGCGCGGGCACTTCCTCGCCGACAACGTCATCGAGGGGCCGTCCACCTGGCCCCGCTCGAAGGGGATCGAGAACGCCCGCGGCATCCAGATCACCGGCGAGGGGCACGTCGTCTGCCACACCCGCGTCCGCGGCTTCGCCGACGCCATCGACACCTTCCCCTCCCCCGTCTGCGCCGCCATCGACATCCACCACAACGACCTGGAGACGCTCACCGACGACGGGATCGAGATGGACTACTCCGAGCGGAACACCCGCTGCTTCCGGAACCGGTTGACCAACGTCTACCAGGGGATCTCCCTGCAGCCGGTCTTCGGCGGGCCCGTCTACGTCTTCCGAAACGTCATGGCCAACGTCGTCGCCGAGCCGTTCAAGCTCCACAACAGCCCGAGCGGCGGGCTGCTGTTCCACAACACGGTCGTGAAGCGGGGGATGCCGTCGCAGCTGGGCACCTCCGAGCGCGTGCGGAACTGCGTCACGCGCAACAACCTCTTCGTCGGGACGGGCGGTCCGTACGCCTTCGAGTGCGGCGCGCTGATGGAGGGATGCGACTTCGACTACGACGGGTTCGCCGGGCGGGAGCCGTTCCGGATGTTCCTGAAGTGGAACGGCGCGCGCTACGGGACGCTCGCGGAGGTCCGCGCGAAGGCGCCCGTCTACCGGCATGCCGTCCAGGCCGACGCCGGGACGCTCTTCGCCGTCGCGGTTCCGATGCCGGCGGACGAGGCGGCGCCGTGGGAGCCGCCCGATTTCCGGCTGCGGGCGGGGTCGCCCGTGATCGACGCGGGGGCGCCGCTGCCGGGGATCAACGACGGCTTCGCGGGGTCCGCGCCGGACCTCGGCGCGCTCGAGATCGGCGGCGCCCCCCAGCCGGTCGGCCCGCGTCCGGAACGGTAACCCCTCCTCTGCTCTTACGTGTTATTCCCCGGGCTGGTTTCGCGTACTTCAGAATGGTACAAATTCACAAGTCCAACGGGGGATGTTTCACCCGGCTGACGGCCCTCTTCGGGGTGACGGGGCATGGCCATGTTACGAAAAGTAACATCTCAGGGATCCATCCATGCCCTGCGGCTTCTCCTTAATTCTTTGCCCTATGGCGACTTGCGCGAGATACGCGATCCTGGCACGCTATTTGCTTGTACAGCACACAGGCCAGTCCCCCGCTTCTTCGCGGAGTGGGAAAGGGCTTCGGGAAGGAGCGGCGCGGGCTCGGTCAAACACCGGCCGGTCAATTGCGTGGGGAGTTCCCAGCTCGCGGGTGGGCTTGGGAACAAGGGGAGGGGTGTACCCCGATCCCTCTCGCGCCCAGAGCCCCACCCCCAAGGGGGGCGGGGTGTCGGCGACGAGGGTGCGGGAGGGATTGGGATGGAGTCGGACTGACCCGCTCCCGCGAAAAAGTACACAAAACGGGCACGGGGGTGCAAGACGGGTGGCGGGGCGCGGGATTATCCTGCATCACGCGTGGCCGATTTCTTGCAGCAGGAGGATGGACATGAAGCGCCTGAACGCCGTTCCGCGCCGTGTCTTCCTGAAGCGGGCAACGGCCGCCGCCGGCGGTGCCTTTGCCGCGCCGTTGCTGATCCCCGGCCGCGCCCTCGGCCTCGCCGACGCCGCCGCCCCCAGCGAGCGGCTCGCGTACGGCTTTGTCGGCTGCGGCTCCCACGCCCAGCACTGGAACCTCCCCCAGGTCTTCCGCCG
>CAYUME010000149.1:3200-9228 GCA_964445475.1 uncultured Planctomycetia bacterium | reverse complement strand
GAACGGCAGGCGCTCCCCCGCGCTGGCCCGGATCTGCTCCTTCACGATGTCGATCCCCGTCACCAGCTCCGTCACGGGATGCTCGACCTGCAAGCGGGCGTTCATCTCCATGAAGTAGAATTTCCCGTCGGCGCCGAGGAGGAACTCGACCGTCCCGACGCTGTTGTAGCCGGCGGCGCGCGCGAACGCGACGGCGGCTTCCGCGATCTCCCGGCGCTGGGCCGGGGTGAGGATCGGGGAGGGGGACTCCTCGACCACCTTCTGGTGGCGGCGCTGCAGCGAGCAGTCGCGCTCGCCGAGGTGGAGGATCGCCCCGTGGCGGTCGGCCAGCAGCTGGACCTCGATGTGGCGCGGCTTCTCGAGGTACTTCTCGAGGTAGACCTCGGCATTCTTGAAGGCGGCCTTCGCCTCGACCTGGGCGGCCAGGAATCCGTTGACGAGGCTGACGTCGGTGTGGGCGACGCGCATGCCCCGCCCCCCGCCTCCCCCGGCGGCCTTGATGATGACGGGGTAGCCGATCCGGTGGGCGATGGCGAGGGCCTCCTGATCGTCCTTCACGACCCCGTCGCTGCCGGGGAGCAGGGGCAGCCCCGCCGTGCGCGCCAGCGCCCGGGCCTGCACCTTGTCCCCCACTTTCCGCATCACCTCGGGGTCCGGACCGATGAAGTCGATGTTGCAGGAGCGGCAGATCTCGGCGAAGTGGCTGTTCTCCGAGAGGAAGCCGTAGCCGGGGTGGATCGCGCCGACGTCGGTGATCTCGGCCGCGCTCACGATCCGGGAGATGTCCAGGTAGCTCTTCCCCGCCGGCCCGGGCCCGATGCAGATCGTCGTGTCCGCCTGGCGGAGGTAGAGCGCCCCCCGGTCCGCCTCGGAGTAGACGGCGACCGTCTCGATGCCGAGCTCGCGGCAGGCGCGGATGACGCGCAGCGCGATCTCGCCCCGGTTGGCGATCAGGATGCGGGAATACATGGGGTCCTAATCCGTCTTCTCGACCCGGAAGATCGGCTCGTTGAACTCCACCGGCTGGCCGTTCTTGGCCAGGATCTCCACGACCTTGCCCTGGACCTCCGCCTTGATCTCGTTCATCACCTTCATCGCCTCGACGATGCAGACCACCTTGTCGGGGTTGACCGCGTCCCCGACGTTGATGAAGGGGTCCGCGCCGGGCTTGGCCGAGGCGTAAAAGGTGCCGACGAGGGGGGATCGGATCTCCAGGAGGCCGGGGCGCTGAGGGGCTGAGGGCGGCTCGGGGACGGGCCCGTTCCCGCCGGGGCCCGCCGGCCCCCCGCCGTTCCCGCTCGTCACCACCACGTGCGGCTGCACGGGCGCGTGGTCCCCCCCCTTCCGGAGACGGACCTTTCGCCCTTCCTCCTCCAACTCCAACTCCACGAGGTCGTTTTCCGCCATCAGGGCCAGGAGCCGCTTGATCGCGTCCAGGTCCATAAAATTTTTGCTCCGCAAAAATTTTATCAGCACAACCCCGGGACGGCCCGCCAGAACAGGCATTCTATCGGCCGACCGAGGGAAAGGCAAGGCCCGTGCGGAAACGCCCGGGGGGGCCGGCGGCGGCCCCGGCACTCCCTTGCACGAACAGCGGTGCGGTCGGCGCGCGGGATCCGCCTGCCGGGAGCGATCCGGCGCCGGCCTCTCGCGGCCGGGGACGGTCTCCTTTTCCGGGCGGGGCGGGGAGGGACTGATCCTGTCCAGGGGAGGGGCGAGAGCGCACGCGACCGGCTTGGCCCGGGTTTCGGCGATGCCGGCCAGGGAAAGGACGAGGACGATCCCTTCGCGGAACCGCCACGATCAAGGGGCGTCAACCCCTAGTCCGCCCGCTTCGTCAGATCCTGGTCGAACAGGTCCACGGTCGACTTCGAGAGGGTGAAGACCGACGGCTCGCCCTCGAAGCGGCAGTGGTATCCGTCCCGGGACTGGGTCGGCTCCCCGACGAGAAGGACCTTCGAGAAGGAGGTCGTGACCGTCTCGATCTCGGGCGGCTTCGCCTCGGGCTTGGGCGGTTCGTCCTGCTTCGCCTCCGGCGCCGTCCCGGGCCGTGCCTCGCCGGCGGGGGCGGGGGTGCCGGCGGCGGCCGCGTCCCCCTTCGCGCCATCCGGCTTCGGGGCGTCGGCCTTCTTCTCCGCCGGCCTCTTCGGGACTTCCTTCGTCTCGGTCCAGGTGAAGGAGACCCGGACCGTGGGCTTGGCGAGGCCGTAGGCGTCGGCCGGCGCCTCGGCGGCGACCCACTCGAGGGCGCGGAGGTTGTAGAGCGCGCCGACGGCGGCGTTCACCTTCTGGACGTCAATCGCCGCCCCGGCGGGGGCATCGAGGGCCCACTGCCCGTCCTTGCGGGCGCAGGCGTACGTCGCGTAGTCCACCCGCCCGCGCTCCATCCGCTCGACCTTCAGGGCCTGGATGTTGCCGGGCTGGGTGTCGACGAGGAGCTTGGCGCGGAAGAGGAGCGAGCCGAGCCGGACCTTCCGGAGGAGGTCGGGCTTGATCTCCACGACCTGCCCGCGATCCTCGCGCTTGACGTAGACGCGGCCGCCCGCCTCGCCGAAGAGCCAGACCTGGGGCTCGACCTGGTCCACGGTCTTGGTTTCCTTCTTCTCCCCCTCCCCCGTCGTGACCGTCTCCGTCTTCTTGACGCCGAGGCCGAGCCACGCGGCGGGCCGGTCGAACCCGTAGGTCTTGGGGTCGGCCATCTTCCGTTCGTAGAACTCCTCGACCTCGGTCCCGGTGAGGGCCGTGACGAACTCGCCGACGAGGGTGCCGTCGGCCTTCAGCCCGTCGGGCTTCGCGAAGGCCCAGTCGGCGGCGCCCTTCGGCTTCTCGAGGACCGCCGAGGTGTCGGCGAGCTTGATCTCGATGCGCGCCAGCTCCATCGTCGTCAGGGTCCAGATCTTCTTGGTGCGGAGGAGGTCGACGCGTTTCGGGAGCTTCTCGAGGGCGGAGGCCTCGACGGCGACCACGGGCCCGTCGTCGCCTTTTCACACGTAGACGATCGCGGGCGCGTCCATCTCCTTCTCCGCGTCCCGGGGCACGGGGCCGCCGAGGAGGATCGCCTCCGTCTTCTTGGCCTCGGTGGAGGAGACGGCGTACCGGAAGGCGGGGGGCTTGAGGCCGTACGTCTTCGCGAGGTCCTCGTCGGAGGGCTTCTCGGCGATCCACCGCTTCCAGCGGATGTCGCGGAGGTCGTTGAGGAGCTTGTTGACGGGGGTGTACTCGGCTTTCTCGCGGATCTCCTCGGGCTTCTCGATGAGCCAGTCGGTGTCCTTTTTCGCGATCGTCGCGTCCTCGCCGCCGATCGCCAGCTCCAGCCCGTCGGCCTTCCAGGACTCGATCGACAGGAGGGTCCGGTCCTGGAGCTCCTCGGGCGGCTTCGCGAGCGAGTCGAACAGGCGCTTGTCGACGAGGTAGACGCCGGGCTGCCCGCCGGCCCGGACGAAGAGCTCGTCCTCCTTGAGGGGGCTGGGGCCGCCGAAGGTCAGCGTCCAGGTCTTCTCGGGGGCCTTGCAGGTGAGGACGGCCCGGGGCTTGTCGAGGCCGTAGTTCGCGTCGCCCCGGGCCTTCGCCTCCTCCTCCTTGACGAAGCCCTTGAGATAGAGCCACTTCAGGTCGGAGAGGAGGGAGGTGACCGCCTGCTTGTCGGCGGGGGCCTTGAGGGGCTTGACGAGCTCCCACCACGGCTCGGCCGCCTCCGTCCGTTTCTCGAGCGCGATCGTCCGGTCGCCGACGACGATCTCGATCGACCGGATCGCGTCGTCCTGGACGTCCTGGAAGACGCTCGTGCTCGGCCGCTCCGGCTGCGGCGGCGTCGCGTGGTCGAGGAGGATCACCACGCCGACGGCGGCGGCGATGGCGAGGAGGACGAGCGTCGACTTGGTGTTCATGGGGCACCCGTGAGTCGTTGACCGAGAACCGTCCTGTGCCGGCCGCCTGATTCGCGGAGAATCGGCGTCCCGCCGCACCCGGCGGGACCAGTCGACCGCGGGCGGAGACGGACACACCGCCCGCGGCACGCAGAGGACGGCGCGGCGGCCGTATGCCGCGCCGTCCTCTGCGAAGCGAACGCCCCGGGAACGGGCGAGGCGAATTCCCGGGGCGCGAGCGTCACTTGCGGCGCACGAACCAGAGGCCCAGCCCGAGGACGAGGGCGAGCGCCGGGAGCAGGACGATGCCGACCCAGAAGACCTTGGCCTGCTTGCTCTCGTCGAGCGACACGCGGCGGTCGGCGATGCTCTTGGCGCCGATCCCGATGTTCTTCTCGCGGTCGATCAGCCAGTTGAGCGTGTTGGCGACGAGGTCCTCGTTCCCGCCCTCCCGGACCAGGCGGTCCGTGGCGAACTCGGTGTTGCCGAAGACGACGATCCGGGTCTCCTTGCCGAGCGGGCTTTTGACGTCCTCGGGGACGGTCGCCTTGACCGCCTGGGCGAGCGGGAGGGTCCCCTGGGCGTCCTCGGGGTCGACCCGGAGCCGGCGCTGGGAGACCTGGGCCAGGCTCGTCTCGCCCCACGCCCCCTCGGAGAGGGTGATCAGCGGCGTCACGTCGAGCCGGGCGTCCGCGCCGTCGACCTTGTCGACCGTGCGCGACAGGCCGAGGTTGCAGGGGATCTCCTCCGTCCGCAGCTTGTCGACGATGGGATGGGAGCCGAAGTTCGCGAGCTGGACGACGGGCCGCTCGACGACGAAGGGGCCGAGGGACATGAAGACGATGTTGCGGCCGAGCTTGACGCCCCACTCGGCCAGAAGCCCCTCGAGCCCCGTCTCGAGGAAGCCCTTCTCGTCGAGCGGGTCGACCATCACGCAGAGCCGCCCGCCGCGCCTCAGGTAGTCGCGCAGCAGGGTCGTCTCGTGCTCGCCGTACTTCGTGGCGGGCCGGTGGATGACGAGGACCTTGACGTCGCCGGGGAGCTCCTTGGCCTGGATCAGGTTGAGGGGCTTCTGCTCGATGTTCTCGCGCTCCTTGAGACGGTTGACGATCCACGAGAGGCTGTTGGCGTCGTCCCGCCCCTCGCGCGCCACGGTGCCTTCCGCCTTCCCGTGGCCCTCCGCGAAGTAGACGGTCGGGGGCTTCTCCTCCGTCAGCTCCAGGATGGCCGCCACCAGCATCGCCTCGCCGTTGAACGCGGAGACGCGGCCGAAGCGGCCGCCGTAGTTCATCTCGTACAGGGTGGAGAGGGAGATCGCCTTGCTGCGGGTGCCCGCCTTCACGACCACGGTGCGGTCCGCCGGCTCGGACTTGAGATTCAGGTCCTGGAGCTTCGCCTTCAGGGTCGACTGTTCCATCCCGACGGAGAGCTTCTCGACCCGGATGCGCGGGGAGGCGTTCCGGAACTCGTCCAGCAGCCCGTTCAGCCGCTCCCACGCGTTGCTGTCCTCGTAGGACATGCGCCACGACTTGAGGATCGTGTAGAGGGCCACGTCCTCCCGCAGCCCGGCGAGGATCGTCCGCGTGCGCTCGGTGATCCGGTATTCCTGGTTGGCCGTCATGTCGTAGCGGACGAAGCGGCGGTGAGCGAGGTAGTTGACGCCGACCAGGATCGCGACGGCCAGCACCACCATCACGATCGTGTTGATCCACGCGCCCATCCACTTGCCGGCGGACCAGTCCGTCTCGTCCGCCGCCGGCCCCGTCGCCGGAGGGGCGTCCGTCGCGGCGGTCGCCGGCGTCTCGGGGGAGGGCGTCTCGGCGGGGGGCATCCCGGCGGGGGGCATCCCGGCCGGGCCGTCCGTGAGGTCGTCGCTCATGATCTCTCCCTTCCTCGTGGCGCGCGGGCGGACGGCGCGCGCGCCGCCGGCGCGGGGCAGAGGGCCGCCCTTACGCCCACCGGCGTCCTTCCAGGACCCGCACGGACAGGAACAGGAACAGGACCGTCAGGCTCGCGTCGTAGATCACGGCCCGGGAATCGACGATCCCCCGGCCGAACAGCGTGTTGTGCTTCGCGATGTGCGTGTGCTCGACGACCGCCCGGAGCCAGTCGGACTTCGCCTGGATCTCGCCGAACCAGGGCAGGATCCAGAGGGCGAGGAA
>CAYUME010000149.1:0-3190 GCA_964445475.1 uncultured Planctomycetia bacterium | reverse complement strand
AGCAGACGAAGGCGACGACCGCCGCCACGATCTGGTTCCGCGTCATCGAGGAGATGAACAGCCCGATGGCGAAATAGGCGGAGGCCAGGAAGAAGAGCCCGAGATACCCCCCGACCACGAGGCCGTAGTCCGGCGTCGCCAGCGAGTAACGGGCCAGGATGTACACGTACGAGAAGGTCGGGACCATCATCAGGCCGAAATAGGCCAGCACGGAGAGGAACTTCGCCATCACGACCTGGTAGTCCGTCACCGGCGCCGTCATCAGGACCTCGATCGTCCCCGTCTTCTTTTCCTCCGCCACGAGCCGCATCGTCAGGATCGGCGCGCAGAAGACCAGGAAGGTGAAGATCGCGCCGAAGATCTGACCCAGCCCGTCGTCCAGGTCGAAATCCGGGGCCTGCGCCACGTTGGCATAGAAGAGGATGCCCACGATCAGCAGGAAGGCGAAGAGGATGACGTACGCGAGCGGGAAATAGAGGAACGACCCCAGCTCGCGCCGGAAGAGCGTCATCAGGTTGCTCGGCGCGGAGCAGAAGGCGCGCGTCGCGGGCATCCAGGCCGCCACCAGCCCGGCCAGGATCGGGAGCTTCACGGCCAGGAAGTCCGTCGGATCCCGCAGCAGCGTCTGCGCGACCGCCCGCTTCATCAGGATCGCGTAGGCGAGGGGGACCAGGAGCTGATCCGCCCAGAGCAGGTGCAGGCCGAGCCAGCCCGCCCGGCGGCCGTTCCTGAGCGACCAGGCGCCCAGCTGGCCCGCCGCGCCGGTCTGTGAGAAGAAGGCGGGCCGGAGGACGCTCGCCTCCGTCGTCCCCATCTCGACCCCGTGGATCCCGAGGGTGGCGAGGCCGGCGAGGGCGGCCACGACGGCCAGCAGCGCCGCCGTCCCCGTCCGCAGCCCCCTGCCGCAGGCGGGGCACGCCGGCAGGCCTGCCGGGGAGACCCGGCGGCAGGCGCCGCAGGTCAGCGTCAGCCCCTCGTGCCCCGGGGAGGGGACCCCGTCCGCCGGGGGCGGTTCCGCCGCCGGCGCCGTCTCAAGGCTTGCGTTCTCTTCCATGGAACGGGAGACCCGAAACAAGGACTCCGAAACTCGACACCGGGAACGGGCGCCCTTCCGTCACCCCGCCTTCGCCTCGCCCGCCGGAGCCGACGTCACCTTCACGAAGATCTCTTCGAGGCTCACCCGGTCGAGCGCCAGCTCGCGCACCGACCACCCCTTGTCTGCCGCCAGCCGGAACAGGTCCTCCCGGCGGTCGTTCGGGCCGTCCGTCTCCACCCGGACCGCCGTGTAACGCCCGTCGTCCGAGATCTCGCGCAGGGAGACCGCGCGCACCCCCGGCAGGCCCATCACGCCCGCCTCGACCTCCGCCTGGGGGGCCCGGACTTCGAAGAGGATCCGGTTCGACGTGCTGAAGATCTTGGAGAGGTTCTTCGTCGTCTCCTCCGCCACGATCCGGCCCCGGGCGATGATGATCACCCGGTCGCAGACCATCTCGACTTCGGGCAGGATGTGGGTGGAGAGGATGACGGTGTGGTCCTGGCCGAGCTCCTTGATCAGCGTGCGGATCTGGCGGATCTGGACGGGGTCGAGGCCGATCGTCGGCTCGTCGAGGATCAGGATGGGGGGATCGTGGATCATCGCCTCGGCGAAGCCGACGCGCTGGCGGTACCCCTTGGAGAGCTGGCCGACGATGCGGCTGCGGACGAGGCCGAGGCCGCAGCGGTCGATGCAGGTATCGATCCGCATCCGCCGGAGCCCGGGGGGGACTCCCTTGAGGCGCGCCCGGAAGGCGAGGTACTCCTCGACCCGCATCTCGGGGTAGAGGGGGACGCTCTCGGGCAGGTAGCCGATGCGGCGGCGGACCTCGATCGACTGCTTCATGGTGTCGAACCCGGCCACCTCGGCGGCGCCGGAGGTGGGGGGCTGGTAGCAGGTGAGGACCCGCATCGTGGTCGTCTTCCCCGCCCCGTTGGGCCCGAGGAATCCGACGACGCGCCCCTTTTCGATCTCGAAGCTGATGTTGTCGACGGCGAGAACGCCGGCATACCGCTTGGTGAGGTTTCGGACTCGGATCATCATGGGTTGCACCCCGTGGCCGGCCAATCCACCCATCTCCCGTCACACCTTCTCTATACGACGACCCCCCCGGAGGGCGTTGGGGAAAGGGCGGAATTATGCATGAAATCCGCCGCAGGGTCTAGGATTACCCACGGGGGGCCGCCGGGAAGGCGGGCCCGAACCGCGGGGGTTCCGACGTGGCCTATTTCGACTCGAACTCGGCGTCGATGACGCGCTCCTTGCCCTTCCCCTCGGGCGGAGGCGGGGGGGCGCCGGGGTCGGCCTCCGGGGCCGGACCGGCGCCCGGGGGCGGGGGCGCTCCGGCGTCGCCCTGCTTCTTCGCCGCCTCCTCGTACATCACCTTCACCAGCTCGTGGCTGACGTTCTGGAGCTCCTCCAGGGCGCGCTTGATCGCCGTCTCGTCCGTCCCGTCCTTCACCTTCTTGAGGGCGTCCACTTTCTCCTGGACCTTCTCCTTTCCGCCGGCGCCGAGCTTGTCGCCGTGATCCTTGATCATCCGCTCCGTCTGGTAGACGGCCTGCTCGGCCTGGTTCCGGACCTCGGCCGTCTCCTTCCGCTTCCGGTCCTCGGAGGCGTGCTGCTCCGCCTCCTTGACCATCTTCTCGATCTCCTTCTCGGAGAGGCCGGAGGAGGCCTTGACCGTGATCTGCTGCTCCTTGTTGGTCGCGAGGTCCTTGGCGGAGACCTTCAGGATGCCGTTCGCATCGATGTCGAAGGCGACCTCGATCTTCGGGTAGCCGCGCGGGGCGGGGGGGATGCCGTCGAGGTCGAACATCCCGAGGAGACGGTTGTCCCCCGCCATGGGGCGCTCGCCCTGGTGGACCTTGATCGTCACCGCCGGCTGGCTGTCCGCCGCCGTCGAATAGATCTGCTTCTTGCTCGTCGGGATCGTCGTGTTGCGGTTGATCAGGGGGGACATCAGGCCGCCCTCGACCTCGACGCCGAGGGTCAGCGGCGTGACGTCGAGCAGTAGGACGTCGCGGACGTCGCCTTTCAGCACCGCGCCCTGGATCGCGGCGCCCATGCCCACCGCCTCGTCGGGGTTGACGCTCTTGTTCGGCTCGCGGCCGAAGAACTCCTTCACCAGGCGCTGGACGTAGGGGATGCGGGTCG
>CAYUME010000148.1:276-9253 GCA_964445475.1 uncultured Planctomycetia bacterium | reverse complement strand
CATGCTCGACAAGGGGCTGGCCACGCTGCTGGCGGACCTGAGCGAGAAGGGCCTGCTCGAGAGGACGCTGGTCTGGTGCACCGGCGAGTTCGGCCGGACGCCCAAGGTGTCCTGGGAGCCGCCCTGGAACGGCGGCCGGCACCACCACGGGGCCGTCTTCACCGTGCTGGTCGCCGGCGGCGGATTCAAGGGCGGCAGCGTCGTCGGTTCATCCGATGAAAAGGGCGAGAAGGTCAAGGATCGCCCGGTCTACCCCGCCGATCTGCTGGGAAGCATGTACCTGCTGGCCGGCATCGACGCCGCGGCCAAGCTCCCCCACCCCTGGGGGCTGGATGCCCACGTGCTGGACGCCGAGAACGAAGGCATGCAGTCGGCCGGGCTCCTGGAAGAGATCCTGTGACGCATGACGCGGGAGGAGGCCCATGAGACGACGCCTCCGGCTTCCGATCCTGGGCGCGGCCCTCCTGCTGGCCGCGGCGTCCCCCGCCGGGGCGCAGGGCCCGTACATCGGCTACGTCTACCCCGCCGGAGGCCAGCAGGGCACCACCTTCCCGATCCGCCTGGGCGGCCAGGGGCTCGCCGACGCGTCGGACCTGGTCCTGAGCGGGGACGGGGTCTCCATCCGGCTGGTCGACACCTACCGGGTCCTGGACAACCAGGAGCTCACGCTGGTCAACCGGCAGCTGGCCGAGCTGCGGAAGAAGGAGACGACGGTCGGCGACGCGATGGCCGCCAAGATGGCCTGGTTCGAGTTCCCCGCGCCCATCGGCCCGGAGACCGGATCCGACGCGGTCCGCTCCATCCTCTGCCCGGTCTGCGGCACGGCCAACCCGCCCGACGCCACCGTCTGCGTCAAGTGCAATGCGAAGATGGAGAAGCCCAAGGAGCCCGGCCCGGCCGCGGGCGGGGCGAAGGACGAGCCGCCCCGGTCCGAGAAGGACGTGGCCAAGCAGAACCTGATCGACCGCATCCAGCGGCGGTTCGCGGACGACGAGCGCAACCCCGCCGTCCGGTCCCAGATCGAGCTCGTCTTCGCCGAGGTCACCGTGGCGCCCGACGCGCGACCGGGCCGGCGGGAGATCCGGATGATCACCCCGCGGGGCGTCTCCAACCCCCTGCCCTTCTTCGTCGGCCAGGTCCCCGAGGTCGCCCGCAAGCCGATGAAGACCTGCCAGCTCCCGGTGCTGGGCAAGGAGCACCTGGCCCAGCGCAAGCGGCCGGTGGAGGAAGAGGAGCTGCGCATCACGCTGCCCTGCACGATGAACGGCCAGATCGCCCCGGGCGAGGTGAACCGCTACCGGTTCCAGGCGGCCAAGGGGCAGCGCCTCGTCCTCTCCGCCCGGGCCCGCGAGCTGGTGCCCTACGTCGCCGACGGCGTCCCCGGCTGGTTCCAGGCGGTGCTGAAGCTCTACGACGCCGGCGGCCGGGAGGTGGCGTACGGCGACGACTTCCGATCCAATCCCGACCCGGTGATCTACTACGAGGTCCCCGAGGACGGCGAGTACCTGCTGACCATCCACGAGGCGCTGTTCCGCGGCCGCGAGAGCTTCGTCTATCGCATCACCGTCGGCGAGCTCCCCTTCGTGACCGGCCTCTTCCCCCTCGGCGGCCGCGCGGGCGAGCCGGTCCGGATCGAGATGAGCGGCTGGAACCTGGACAAGGCCGCCCTGGCGCAGCCCCCCCCGGACGCGGGGCCGGGGGGGGTCCTGCTGACCGCCGCCGACGGCAAGCGCGTCTCCAACCCCGTGCCGTTCGCGCTCGACACGCTGCCCGAATGCATGGACCAGGAGCCGAACGACGAGCCGGCCCGGGCGCAGAAGGTCTCGCTCCCCGTCATCGTCAACGGGCGGGCGGACCGCCCGGGCGACTGGGATGTCTTCGCGGTGGAGGGCAAGGCCGGCGAGACCGTCGTCGTGGAGGTGAACGCGCGCCGCCTCGGCTCCCCCTTCGACTCCTTCGTCAAGGTCACCTGCGCGGACGGCCGGATCCTCGCGCTGAACGACGATCATTTCGACGCGGCCTCGGGATTGAACACCGACCACGCCGATTCCTACCTCCTGGTGAAGCTGCCCGCCGACGGGAGGTATTTCGTCCACCTCGGCGACACCCGGCGGCACGCGGGCAAGGAGCATGCCTACCGCCTCCGGATCAGCCCGCCGCAGCCGGATTTCGTGCTGCGCGTGATCCCGTCCCGGATCGGCCTCCCCGGCAAGGGCACCGCCTCGGTGACCGTCTTCGCCATGCGCAAGGACGGATTCGACGGGCCGATCCAGCTGGGCTTCAAGGATCTGCCGGAGGGGCTCGCGTCCCCCGGCGCCACGCTGCCGGCCGGCCAGGAGTCGGTGGGGCTGGCGCTGAAGACTACCCTGGCTGCGATGGAGAGGCCGGTCGACCTCCGCGTCGAGGGCCGCGCGAAGGTGGGGGACCGGGAGATCGTCCACGCGGCCGTGGCGGCCGAGGACCGGATGCAAGCCTTCCTCTGGCGCCACCTGCTGCCCGCGGACACCCTGCCGGTCCTGGTCGTCACCCCCGCCTACCAGCCGCCCGCCGACCGCATCCGCCCGCCGATCCGCGACGAGGACCGCCCCAAGGATGCGCAGCGGACGCTGCGTCGGGCGGAAGTGGACGGACTCCTGAGGCAGATCGAGCGCCTCTACCAGGAGTGGCTCCTCACGGACGATTTTGCCAACCGCGAGATCGCGGCCATAGAAGCCCGGCTGATCCAGTAAGCGCACCGGGCGACGATCGGGGTGACCGCCAGCCGGATGACATGGTCCGGATCGACTTCGCGGATGGCCTTGATCCTCGCTTCCGCATACGCCGTGACCGCATCCCCTGTATCCTTCTCGGGCTCGTGGTCCCGACGATGTTCCTTCCGCGCCTCCTTCCCGTACACGTAGCGCTTGTACCACCCGGGGTCCTTGACCTTGAGCGTGACCGACTCGCCGGCGGGCCCCTGGTCCGCGAGCCCGCCCCAGGAGTCGCGGACCTCGGCGGAGGCCGGCAGACCCGTCCGGGCGTAAAACTGGTAGCGCCTGCCGACGGATCGTGCAAGCAAAGGCGCAGGCGCCCGGAAATTCGACGGTTGCGCATCCCGGGCCGGGCTTTCCCCGCGGGAACCGCCCGCAAGCCGTCACAGGGCGCCACGTGCACCTCGAAAAGCCGCCCGCCGACACGACGAAGGCCTTCGCCGGGCTCGTCGCGCTGGCCCAGGAGAAGCAGCTCCTGATGCAGATGGGATACATGTGGCGGTTCAACCCGGGGATCAACGCCGCGATCGAGGCGGCGCGGAAGGGGTGGCTCGGCGAGGTCCGCCTCGTCCGCGGGATGATCAACACGCAGGCCGGGCCCGACCGCCGCGCCGCGTGGGCCGCGTACCGCGGCGGGATCCTCTTCGAGCTGGGCAGCCACCTCGTCGACCCGCTCGTGCGGCTCCTGGGACGCCCGGAGCGCGTGACGCCGTTCCTCCAGACGCACGCCGACCCGCCGGACCGGCTGGCCGACGGCACGGCCGCCGTCTTCGAATACCCCCGCGCCCTCGGGATCCTGACGAGCGCCGTCTACCCGCCGGGCGCGTCGGTGCAGCGCTCCTTCGAGGTCCACGGGACGAACGGGGTGGCGCTCGTCAAGCCGATCGAGCCGCCGCAGCTCCAGGTCGAGCTGGCGAAGGCGGCCGGCCCCTACGCGGCGGGCGCACAGGCCGTGAAGCTGCCGGCCTACCGGAGGTACGCGCCCGAGCTGGCCGAGTTCGCCGCCGCCATCCGCGGCGGGGCGCCGCTCGCGGTGACGCCGGAGGAGGACCTCCTCGTGCAGGAGAGCCTGGTGGGGGGGTGGGGGTTGGCGGCGGCCCGCTAGCCGGCCCGGCCACGCCGCAACGGGTGGATACCGCCGGTGGGCGCCGCCCCCCCTGAATGGGCGCCCCCCGGCGGCGGCCCATTCCTTCCGTGACGGCCAGGGGTCGATGATCCGTCGTTCAGGTTTTTTCCTTGCCGTTCGCCGCCCGGCGCGCTCCGACGACCTCGCAGACGAGGTTCCCCGCCACGATGATCGCGCCGCCGAGGAGCTTCCGGCCGGTCATGGGCTCGCTCACCGCGAGCCACGCGAAGAGCGCGGCAAAGACCGGCTCCATCGTGTAGATCACCGCCGCCCGCGTCGGCGTCACCTCCCGCTGCCACCGGTTCAGGATCAGGATCGCGACGACCGAGCAGAAGAGGGCGGTGAAGGGGACCCAGATGGCGACCCGGGTGTCCGTCCAGGCCTCGGCCAGCCTCCCCCACGGCACGCCCGCCGCGGCCGACCAGGCCCCGAAGGCGGCGGCCGTGGCCGCGAACTGCACCAGCGTCACCGGCTCCGGCGCATGACGGCGCGTGACGAGGGGGATCAGGTGGATCAGCACCGCCCAGGCGACAGCCCCGAGGATCGTCAGGACCTCGCCCGTCCCGATCCCGCCGCCCGACGGGTCGGCCAGCACCCAGACGCCCGCGAAGGCGATCGCCGCCCCGGCCACGGTGACGGCCCGGAACCGCTCCCGGAAGCAGAGCGCCCCGATCGCCGGCGTCACGATCACCGTCAGGCTGGTCAGGAACGCCGAGACCGCCGGCGTCGTCCACCGAAGCCCCTCGACCTGGAGGATGAAGCCGACGACGAAGGGGACCGACAGGATCAGCCCGCCCCGCGCGGCGCCCCACGTGAGCGTCCGGACGGACGCGGGGACGAGGGCCGCCAGGAGCAGGGAGGCGAGCAGGAAGCGGAGGAAGAGGAAGGCGGGGGTGGCGCGATCGGGGCCGATCGCCTCCCCGATCCCCGTCGCGGCCTCCTGCATCGAGAAGAAGCTGGCGCCCCAGACCACCGTCATCGCCAGCAGCCAGAGCGTCGCCCGCCGTTCCGTCGTCATGGGGCGTCACCGGGCGGACGGGCCGTCATCCTGGGGCATCGCACAGGGACGCGGACGGGCGCCGCGGGCCATCCCGTCAACAGCCCGGATCCGCGCTTATCCACGTGCATCTGCGGTCCCCTTATCCAGTGCGGGCAGGACGTGCGATCGCCGGTGGTCGAAGATCAGCGACGTCTCGACGTGGGCCACCAGCTTGTGGCTCGTGAACGCCTCCGCGCCGAGCGCCCGCAGGTGCTCGACGTCCCGGACCGCGACATGGACGAGGAAGTCCACCGCGCCGCTGAGATGGAAGAAGCCCACCACCTCGGGGCGGGCGAGGAGGAGATCCCGGTACGCGCAGACCTCCCGCTCCGAGTGCCGCACGAGGCGGACGGCGACGAGGGCCTGCAGCCCGATCCCCAGCGCCCGGGGATCGACCTCGGCGTGGACGCCCCGCAACACCCCCGCCCGTCGGAGCTTCCGCACCCGCTCGAGACAGGAGGAGGGCGCCAGCCCGACCTTCCGCGCCAGCTCCTTGTTGGACAGACCGGCGTCCTTCTGGAGCAGCGCCAGCAGGGCCAGGTCCGTCTTGTCGATCTTCATCCCCGATCCCCGAGATCGCGTGGAGCCGCCAGAACGCCCCCCCAACGCCGGACTCGCCCCCCGCCCCGCCCCATCCTACCGGGAACGCACAATACGTGCAATATCATCGAATATATTAGTAATAATAACTATATAATGAAGATATACAGAATATTATTCGTATTATTACGCCAATGACCGCTTTCCCCTGAACGCGCTTCGGCCGGGGGACGGCCGGCCGCTCCGGTCGCCGACCGTGGCATCCGCCCGCCCGATCCGCTAGAATCCATCGGCATGACGGCGGAGGCGCTGCGGCACGAGCAGGCCCACGGCGTCCGCTTCTGGGGCGCGGAAAAGGACCGGCTGCTCCACACGTACTGGTCGCTCCACCCCCGGCACGTCGAGACGTCCGTGGTGCTGGCGGACCGGGCGTGGTTCGCGCGGGATCCCTGAGGACCTCGAGGAGGCGCCATGCACGCACGGGAACGGATCGAGGCGGCGATCGCGGGGCACCGGACAGACCGCGTCCCCTGGGCCCTCTGGCGGCACTTCCCGGGGCATGACACGGACCCGGTGCGCCTGGCCGCCGCGACCCTCGCCTTCCAGCGGCGGTTCGGATTCGATCTCGTCAAGGTCACCCCCGCCGGCGGCTACCCGGCGGAGGCCTGGGGGGCGCGCCTCGTCCCCCGGCACAACGCCGAGGGGACCCGCGAGTACCTGAGCCGGCCCGTCGCCCGGCCCGGCGACTGGCGCCGGCTCAAGCCCCCGCCGCTCGACGCCGGCGTCTTCGGCCGCGAGCTGCGCGCCCTCCGCCTCGTCCGCCGCGGCCTCGACCGCAACGTGCCGCTCTTCCAGACGGTCTTCAGCCCGCTCTCGGTCGCCCGGACGCTCTCCGCCGACCTCTGGCGCGCCCACCTCGCCCACTGCCCGGCCGACCTCGAGGCCGGCCTGTCGACCATCGCCCGCGCCTCGGCCGCCTTCGCCCGCCGGAGCCTCGAGGCCGGAGCCGACGGCATCTTCTTCGCCGTCCAGACCGCCACCACCGACCTCGTGACCGACGCCGCCTACCGCCGCTTCGGCGAGCGCTACGACCGGATCGTCCTCGACGCCATCCGGGTGCGGACGCCCCTCGTCCTGCTGCACCTCCACGGCTTCCACACGCTCTTCGACCGCGTCTCCCGCTACCCCGTCGCGATCCTCAACTGGCACGACCGCCGGGCGGAGCCGACGCTGGCGGGAGGGCTCCGACGGTTCCGCGGGGCGTGCTGCGGGGGGATCGACGAGTGGGGCGTGCTCCGGGAGGGGACGCCGGGCGACATCCGACGCGACGTCTCGGGCATCCTGCACGAGACGAAGGGGCGCCGGGTCATCCTCGGCGCCGGCTGCGTCATTCCCGTCGACACGCCGGCGGCCAACATCGAGGCCGTGCGGGACGCGCTGGGGTAGGGACGCCAGGGTGCGGGAGGCGTTGGTTCGGCCTCGCAGGATCCGGCTCGACTGTGGCCGGACAACCCCGGGGTCGCGGGGCATCGGGGGTGTCTCACGCCTCGCCCGTCGGCGGCCTTTCCTCCCGCTCAGTACGCCACCCGGTCCGCCTTCCGCGTCCACGCCGCCATCACCCGGCGCGCCTCCCCGCGCAGCGCCCGGCGCACCGGGATGCGGCGCCGCGACGCGGGGGCGCGGAAGGCGCGGTGGAGCGCGGCATCGTCGAAGCCCGCCCGGGCGGCGTCGCGCCGGTCCGCCGCGTGCCAGACCGCGTCGAGCCGCGCCCAGTGGATCGCCGCCCGGCACATCGGGCACGGCTCGCAGCTGCAGTAGATCCGGCAGCCGGCCAGCGCAAAGGTCCCGAGCCGCCGGCAGGCCGCGCGGATGGCGACGATCTCCGCGTGGGCGGTGGGGTCGTTCGCGGACGTGACGTGGTTGCAGCCGCGCCCGACCACGGCCGCCCCGCGGACCACGACCGCCCCGAACGGCCCGCCGCAATTCCCCCGCATCCCCGCCGCCGCCAACCGGATCGCCTGCCGCAGGAACCGGATGTCGTCGCGCGTGGGGCGGGGCATGGGCCGCGTCTCCGGGGCCGCGGGGCGGATCGTCAGCCCCGGACGAAATGCGGGACGGTCTTCGGCAGGACGACCACCAGCTCGACGTACCCCGCGAACCGACCCCGCCGGGACCACGGCGCCTGGACGACCAGCTTCTTCACGCCCCGCTTGGCAATCGTGTAGACGTTCGTCCGCCGGCCCTCCAGGAGACGCGCCAGCTTCCGCTTCGACGTCCCCGGGTGGCAGCCCGCGATGTCCTTCCCCAGCAGGTTCCGCCCGCCGTACGCGCGGAAGTCCTCGGCCGACCGGTCGTTCATCTCCACCAGGACGCCCTTCGCGTCGCACACGCTGATCGCGACGGGACACTCGCGGACCCAGCTCTCGCGTGGCATCGCTCCCCCTCCCGATCGGGGCCTGCGCGGCCGGGGACGCCTCGGCCCCGCCGGCGCGAGGACCTTACCACGCCGTGCCGACCGGCTTCAAAAGGAAACAGGCCGAATGGACAGCTCCCCCGCGGCCGGACCGCGACTTTTGTCCCCCGGGTGCTAGAATAAGTTTCTCAAACGACGGGCGTCACCCATCCGGATGCAGGTCTGCAGCGATGGGACACACGCACCGGACAGTCGACGGCCAGGCAGGATACCGCCGCCCGGGGCGTGCGGCCGGCTGGCGCGGCTGCTGGAGCACAGCCTCGACAAGCGCATCGCCATCCGGCGGGACTTCCGCGCCGAGCCGCCCGTCGTGACCGGCGACCCGACCCTCCTGCAGAACGCCCTCCTGAACCTCGCCCTCAACGCGCGGGACGCCATGCCGGAGGGGGGCGAGATCGTCTTCGCCACGGAAGAGCTGCTGACCGTGGTCGCCGACCTGCTGCAGCGGTGACCGGGAGGCCGTGCGGACCTCACTCGTCCCGCGCCGGCGCGCAGGTGATCCCGAGCGTCGAGACCGTCGGGCACCCCCGCGCCTCCGTGACCCGGAGCCGCACCTTCTGCGCGACCACGTCCGGGATCCGCAGGATCCGCTTGTACCCGATCGTCTGCCCCCGGCCGATCTCCTTCCACTCCGCCCCGACCCAGGCCTCGACGACGAAGCCCTTCACGCGCTGGCCGAGCCGGATGTATTCCTGGAGCACGACGCGGTTGAACGCCTGCGGCCGCCCGAGGTCCACCTCGAGGGCGGCGGCGAGGACGCCGTCGTCCGTCGCCCAGTACGTGGACGGGTCGCCGTCGACCGCCCGCTCCGCCCCGTACGCCGCCACGCCGCCGCGGACGTTGTCGGCGGAGGCCTTCCGGCCGCGCGCCAGGTCCTTCTTGAAGTCCGCCGCGATCGCCTCCCCGAACTCCTGCAGGCGCCGGACGTCGTTCTCGTGGAAGAGCCCGCGGCGGTCCGGCGGGATGTTGAGCAGCAGCACGCAGCCGAGGCCGACGGAGTGGTAGTAGATGTCGAGGAGCTGCTTCAGGCTCTTGACCTGGCCGTCCTC
>CAYUME010000148.1:0-266 GCA_964445475.1 uncultured Planctomycetia bacterium | reverse complement strand
TCTGGCGGCAGATTCAAATTGAGACACCCTCCCCGGCCCACCGATTTGTAATAGATGTCCAACAGTTGTTTGGGGGTCTTTACCTTGGAATCCTCCTTGGCGTGGTAGAACCAGCCGGGGCGGATGGAGACGTCAGCCTCGGCGGGGATCCAGTCGGTCCCGTCGAGGTCGCCCGTCGTCTGGCTCTTGTTGGGCTTGCCGAGGTGCATCCCGGCCGTGTTGAGCGTCGACCAGTTCGGGTCCTTCGCGTAGCCCCGTTCGTTGCC
>CAYUME010000147.1:0-9253 GCA_964445475.1 uncultured Planctomycetia bacterium | reverse complement strand
AGGCCGTAGGTCCCGATCTTGTTGGCCGTGTCGCCGTTGGCGGCGATGCGGTCCGCGCCGACGATCACGGCGTCGATGCGGCCGTCCCGCAGCAGGACCGCGGCCATGCTGTCGCAGACGAGGGTGGCGGGAATGCCGGCGCGCATCAACTCCCACAGCGTGAGGCGGGCCCCCTGGAGCAAGGGGCGGGTCTCGTCGGCCCAGACCCGGGGCCGGCGGCCGCGGCGCGCGGCCTCGTAGATCACGGCCAGCGCCGTGCCCGATCCCGCCGTTGCGAGCGCCCCCGCGTTGCAGTGCGTCAGCACGCGGGCTCCCGGGCGGAGCAGGGGAGCACCGGCGCGTCCGATCCCGTCGCACAGAGCCCGATCCTCGCGCTCGATCGCGCGCGCCTCGCGCAACGCGGCGTCCGCGGCCCTCGACGCCTCCCCGGCCCCCGAGGCAACGACCGCCGCCCGCACGCGCTCGGCCGCCCACCGGAGATTGACCGCCGTCGGACGGCTGGTCTGCAGACGGGCGGAGACGCCGGCCGCCGCGCGGCGGACGGCCGCCCCCCCCCGGGCACGCGACCGGCGCAGCCCCAGAACCATCCCGTACGCGGCGGCCACGCCGATGGCGGGCGCCCCGCGGACCTGGAGCCGACGGATCGCGTCGTGCACGTCGTCCGTCGTCCGGCAGGCCCGGTACCGCAGGCGGTGCGGGAGGAGGGTCTGGTCGAGGAGATGCAGCGCGCCGTTTCGCCAGAAGAGCGTGCGGGGGATGCGCATGAAGCGTTCCGGATTCAGGGTTCCGAAGGCCGGGGCGTCCGCGAGCCGGCACCGCGGCCGGGCCCGTCTGCAGGAACCCCGGAAACCCGCGCCGGTCCCGGAATCCTCCGTCACGGGGCGGGCGGCTTCGACAGCGAGTCGTCCCCCGCCAGATCCAGCCCGAAGATCCCCGAGACGAAGTCGAGCGCCTCGCCGGGACTCACTCCGACGCGCAGGCCGATCCCGGGGAGCTGGACCGCCGCCTCCACGTCCAGGCCCCAGAGCAGGTTGTCGGAGGCCGGGCGCCGGGTGTCCTGGTCGCACAGGAAGGGAAAGAGGAACCAGCACGCGTGCGAAGGGGGGGGCAGGTGGAGATCGGAGGGTGGGACCTTGCGGGCCCCGTTGTGCAGGGGCGGGACGGGAGCGGCGCTGTCGCCGGTGTCGATGAAGGACGCCGGCGGGTACAGGTGGCGTTCGGACCGGCCGTCCAGCCACTCGCCGAAGTACAGGCCGTACCGGTCGGCGTCCTCATACCCCAGGCCGACGTGGGCGAGCGCGCCGGCATGGACGCGGGCGCCGAGCCAGCCGCCGTTCCCCGCGTCGAGGGCCACGATGTCGACGAGATCGCTCGCACGGTCGGCAAAGTAACCGCCGACCACCTGGCCGGTGGAGCGGGGGGGGGAAGTCTGGCAGGCGCCCAAGACGCAGACGAGCAGGGCCAGGCAGGAACGACGCGCGGGCCGGAGCATGGTGACCTCCTCGCGCGGGAAGCGGCACCCGACGGGGGAGGAACCGATCTCCGGCCCTGCAGGGGGGACCGGCATCGCACGGCCTGGCGCGGTCCCCCTCCCGTCACCCCCTACTTTTTCGCGGGGGGCTTCGAAGCCGCCTTCGCAGCGGGTTTCGCGACGGGCTTGGCCGGTCGGATCTGCACACCGCAGTGCAGCAGGACCTTCTCGAGATTCGGGGTCGGAAGGGCCCCGTTGACGACCCAATGGTGGAGCCGGTCCACCTTGATCGTGACCTTCTTCTGGACATCCTTGACAAGCGGGTCGTAGGTCCCGAGGTTTTCAAGGTACCGTCCGTCCCGGCGGGTCCGGGAATCGAAAACGGCGATCCGGAAGAAGGACCGGTTCGTCTTGCCGTACCGGGTCAAACGGATGCGAACGGCCATGCCGAAGTCCCTTTCAATCAAAGCAGCCGATCCGCCGCCGCCCCCCCAGCGGAGCCGGTCGGCAGGAGGGGGCCGATTATACGGTCCGCGCCGGCAAAATCAAAGGTCAAAAGGGGTGCTTGCGTTGCCGACGGGAAAGCCTATGATAACCGGTCGCGAACCGCCCCCGACCGCCCGGAGACCCCCCTTGCGTCACGTCTGGACGTTGACGTGGGTCGTCGCCCTCTTCGCCTCCGCCATCGGGGCGATGCTGACCGCCCTCCCCCAGGCCTGCCTGGCGCTCGGCTTCCGCTCGGCGGACATCGGGTTGATCGGGGCCGCCGGCAACCTGGGTTACGGGGCGGGGTGCCTCCTGTGGGGCCGCCTCTTCCGCCGTATGACGGGCAAGCACGTCCTCCAGGCGGGCATCGCCACGACGATCGCGATGCTCCTGGTCATGGCTTCCGGCCGATCGGTCCCGGTCCTCGTCGGGGCCCAGGTCCTCACCGGCCTCGCCAGCGCGGCCACCTGGCCCTTCGCGTCCGCCTGGCTGCTGGACTTCCAGTCGGAAGGCCTGTCCCGGACGCGGCTGCTGCGACACTACAACCTGGCGTGGACGAACGGACTCGCCGCGGGGCTCTACCTGACAGGGCTGGCCTGCCGGCAGGGCTACGTCCTCGAGTCGTTCTACGGGGCGGCTTCCGTCGCGGCGGCAGCCCTGTTCCTGGCGACGCTCGTGCGCGCCACGCGGCCGGCCGGCCCGGGCGAATCCGGACTCGCGGCCCCCGCTCCGGCCCCGCACCGGGTCGGCCGCCGTCTGCTCGCCGCCGGGCTCCTGGCCAGCATCACCGCGATCGCGACCCGCACGCTGCTGGTGGTCAACTACCCGGAGCTGAACGCGGCGTTCGGGTTCGAGGCCGACCGCATGGGCCTGCTGACCGGCACCGCGGCCCTCTGCCAGATGCTGGCCTTCGGGCTCGGCGCCTTTTACGAGCCCTGGCTGGGGCTGCGACGCGTCTACGTCCTGCTGGCCATGAGCCTTGCCGGATCGCTGGCCGCCTTCGCCTATCTCACGCCGATCCCCGCCCTCCTGGCAGCGACCGCCCTCAGCGGCGTGGCCAGCGCCATGGCCTTCCAGGCATCGATCCTCGCCGCCACGGGGCACTGCGCGTCGGCGCGGACGGGGACGACACTGCACGAGTCGCTGGTGGGATTCGGGGGCATGGCCCCCTTCGCCGCGGGCTGGCTCGCGACTACCCTGAAGCGCGCCGGCTGGCCGATCCTCGAAGCCCTTCGCGCCCCGTTCCTGCTCCTCGCGGCGGTCATCCTCGCCGTCCTGGCAATCCAACTGGTGCTGGTCGGGGGCCGCTCGGCCCGAAGATTGCTCGGGGAAGATGCATCGGAGAGGGGAAGCGGGGGGGGGGACGTAAAGCGTAGAGCGTGAAGCGTGGAGTAGGCGTGGGCGTGGGAACGGCCGGAAGTCACTCGCCTTCCATCGTCAGGTACGGCGGCACATCCGAGACGATGACCTTCCGGTTGCCCAGCAGGTCGACCGGCTTCCCGTCCACCTGCTTCCAGACCGTGATCGTGGTCCGGAAATCGGGACCGGCCACCGACAGGTCGTGCTCGTCGAAGGAAGCGGACACCGGCCCCACCTCGAGCCTCAGGGAGAAGGGGGTGATCACGGCCGTATACCCGATGCTGTTCCGGATGACGAGGGTCTTGCCGCGAAAGGCGACGACGGTGTCGCTCCCTTCGGTGCGGACGGCGTTCTCGACGGCCCCCAACCCCTCCAGGGTGATGGTCATCGAGGTGGTGGTGGTGGTCTGCGATCGCACCTCGATGCGACCTCCCGTCTGGCAGGCGGCCAGGGGCAGGACGGCCAGCAGGATCCCGGCGATCGCACCGCGCACGCTCGCATCCATCGCGCCTCCCCCTGAATCCGGGACCCGAACGGCGGCCCAGGACCCTCCGTTCCGGATGGCGACGGATGGACTATAGCGCAAACCCCCGGGAGGTCCAAGAAATACCAGGACTCATTTCCCGCCGCCCGCGGCGGCGCCCGCGAGGGCCGGCTCGGCCGCGGGGGCCTCGGCGGCGGCCTCCGCCCCTCCGAGGATCTTCACCTCGCCCCCCTCGCTCCTGATCTGCTCGAGGTTGACGGTCACCCGCTTCGACACGCCCGGCGTCTGCATCGTCACGCCGTACAGCACGTCGGCGGATGTCATCGTCCGCTTGTTGTGCGTGATGACGAGAAACTGGGTGGTCTGCGCATACTCGCGGATGAGCCCGACGTACCGGTCGACGTTCTTCTCGTCGAGCGCGGCGTCCGCCTCGTCGAGGAGGCAGAAGGGGCTCGGGTTGCACTTGAAGATGGACATGACCAGGGCGAGGGTGGTCAGGGTCTTCTCGCCGCCGGAGAGCAGGTGGAGGTTGGTGAAGTCCTTCTGGGGCGGCTTGGCGGTGATGTCGATGCCGGCCTCGAGGAGGTCGACGCCCTCTTCGAGGATGATGTCGGCGGAACCGCCGCCGAAGAGGCGGCGGAAGATGGTGCGGAAGTTCTCGCGGACCTGCTCGAGGGTCTTCCCGAACATCTCGCGGCTCTCCCGGTTGATGCGGCGGATGAGCTCCTCGAGCTTCGCCTTGCCGGCGAGGAGGTCCTGCTCCTGGGCGGCGAGGTGGGCGTGGCGATCCTCGCGGTCCTTGAGGTCGTCGATGGCTGCGAGGTTGACGTTGCCCATCGCGTCCATCTTGCGGCGAAGCTCGGCGACCTGCTCCCGCAGGGCGCCGGCGTCGAACCCCTCGGGGGCCTGGTAGCCGGCGCCGTACGCCTCGGCGAGATCGATCCGGCACTCGTCCTGGGCGGCGCGGGCGAGGTTCTCGAGACGCAGGGCCCGGTCGTTCTCCTGGAGGCGCTCCTCGTTGATGGCGCCTTCGAGCTCGCGGTCGTGGTCGGCGGCGGCGGTCTCCTTCTCCTTCTCGGCCTGGAGGCGCCGGAGAACGGCGTCGCGCTCGGCGCCGGCGTCGCGGAGCCGGCCCTCGAGGGCGGACTGCACGGCCCGGGCCTCGTCGAGCGCCCGGTTGAGGGCCTCGAGGTCGGCCGCGCTCTCGTCGAGGCGCCGGCCGGCCTCGGCCGCCTGCCGGGCGAGACGGTCGGCAGCGGCCGCCGCGGCGGTCACCGCCTCCTGCTGCCGGGTCACCGTCTCCGCGGCGGCGGCGCGGGTGGCGTCGGCCTGGCTGCAGGCCACGCGGAGGTCGCTGACGCGCCGGCGGATCTCGTCGCGCGACGACTCGAACCGCACCAGCTCCTCCTGGCGGGCCTGCGCGGACTCGGTCAGCGAGCGCTCGAGCCCGTTCACCTCGTCGAGCACGCACCGGAGCGCCGCCTCCTTCTCCGCAAGGAAGGCCTCCTGCGCGGTCAGCCCCTCCTGGTCGCGCCGGTTGACGTCGAGCTCGCGGACGAGCAGCTCCTCGCTCTGCCGCCCTCCCTCGAGGCGGGCCTGGATGTCGCGGTAATCGAGGCTGATGTCGTAGCCCCGGTCGCGATGGGACTTCAGGGCGTCGGCGGACCGGCCGAGCGCCGTCTCGACCTCGACCGCGCGCGCCGTCCGGACCTCCAGCTCGCCGGTGATGGAGGCCAGCTCCTGGGCGAGGCTCGCCAGCTCGGCGCGACGGGAGAGGAGCGACACAGCCCCCTCCCGGGCCCCGCCGCCCACCGTCCCCTCCGGTCCGAAGACCAGGCCGTCCTGGGTGACCACGCCGGTCCCCGGCGGGGCGATCCGCAGGAACGCCAGCGCGGCCGCCCGATCGGGCACCACCCAATACCCCCTCAGGCACCAGCGGACGACGGCGGCATGCTCCGGATCGGCCTGCACGCACGCCTCGGCCGGACGGACGGGGAACGGCAGGCGCTCCGGATCGACCGGCGGCACCACCTCGGAATCCCCCTCGGCCGGCTCCGGCGCGGCCCCGCCCACCTGCGCGAAGACCGCATCGAGGATCCGGTCGACCGTCGCGTCCAGCGCCGGGTCGCCCTCCGGATTCGCGCCCGATTCCGCCTCGGCCGCCGACGGCGCCCCCGCGTCGGCGATGCGGCGGGCCACCTCCGGCGGCAGACGGGGCGGCTCCCCGGCCTGCACGTTGCGGGGGATGACGCCGACCCAGAGAAGGCCCCGGGCGCGGACGTGCTCGACGGCCGCCAGGGCGAGGGCGGCGTTGTCGGCGACGAGCCAACCGGCCCGCTCGCCGAGCAGGTTCTCGATGGCGCGAACACAGCCCGGCTCGACCCGCAGGAGGTCGGCGACGGTGCCGCGCACGCCGGGGAAGGGCGCGCCGTCGTGATCCGGGGAGCGGAGGAGGGCCTTCGCGCCGGAGCCGAGCCCCTCGAGCTGGGCCTCGAGCCCGCGAAGAAGCTCCTCGCGGGACAGGGTGCGCTCGCGGGCCTCGGCAAGGCCCCGGCGCTCCTCGGCGAGCGCGTCCAGCTCGGCGCGCAGGGCCGACTCGCGGGCGGCCTCCGCCTCGGCGGCGGCGGAGACCTCGTCGAGCGCCTGTTCGTGACCGGCGAGCTCGGCGGCCAGGGCCTCGTTGGCCTGGCGGACGGCAGCGAAGTCGGACTCGAGGCGGGTGTGCGTCTCGTCCGCCTTCGCCCGCTGGCTCGCGACGCCGTTGCGGGAGGCCTGGCACTCCACCATCTCGTTCTGGTGCACGGTGCGCCGGCGGGCGGCCTCCAGCACCTCGGCCTGGAGCCGGGCGATGGCAGCGTGGATCTCGGAGCAGGCGGCCTCGGCCTGAGTGGCCATCCCCTCGGCCTCGCCGAGCCGACCGCGGGCGGCGGCGGCCTCCGCCTCCGTCCGCTCCCATTCCGCCCGGACCCGGACCAGCCGCTCCTCGGCCTGCGCCTGCTCCGCGACCTGCCGGTCCCGCTCCGCGTCGAGCCGGCCGCGCTCCGCCGACAGCTCGTCGTGCCGGGTCTGGCTGTGCTTCAGCCCCTCCGCCAGGGTCGCCGCCTGCTGGACGGCCTCGAGCTGCTCGGCCTGGAGCCGGGCAAGGACGGACTCGTGCTCACGGGCCTCGCCCTCCGCGACCGCGAGGGCGGCCCGGGCCGCCTCGAGGGCCTCCCGGGCGGAGGCGCGGTCGCCCTCCAGCGCGGCAAGCCGCGTTCGGATGGCCTCCAGGTCCTGCGAGATCCCGTGGTACTCGTAGAGCGCCAGCGCCCGCCGGTTCCCGATCAGCTCCACCTCGGCCTGGCGATACCGCTCCGCCTTTCCCGCCTGGATCTTGAGCGACCGGATGTCCCGCGCGATCTCCTGGACCTGCGCGCCGAGGATCTGGAGATCCTGCCCGACGCGATCCAGCTTCGATTCCGCCTCCCGCTTCTGGGCGCGGTACTTGCTGATGCCCGCCGCCTCCTCGAAGATCGACCGCCGCTCCCGCGGCGTGGCGTCGACGATCCGGCTGATCTGCCCCTGGCTGATGACGGAATAGGCCTCCCGCCCCACGCCCGTCCCGTAGAAGAGCTCCTTGATGTCCTTCAGGCGGCAGGGCGCCTTGTTGAGCTGGTACTCCGCCTCGCCCGTCCGGTGGATGCGCCGCGTGATCACGACCTCGTCGAACTCGATCGGGAGCCGACGGTCGCCGTTGTCGAACACGAGCGAGACCTCGGCGTATCCCATCGAGGCCACGCCCGCCGCGCCCTTGAAGATGACGTCGAGCATCTCCTCGCTGCGGAGCGACTTCGTGCTCATCTCGCCGAGCGACCACTTGATGGCGTCCACGACGTTGCTCTTGCCGCAGCCGTTCGGCCCGACAATGCCGTTGATGCCGGGTTGGAAGTCGAAGGCAATGCGGTGGGCGAACGACTTGAACCCGTGGGCCTCGAGACGCTTCAGATACATGCGTGCGCTCCCTTGTTCAATCGCCGGGTTGGGTCTTCAGGTGTGGCACCCCCGTCGCGGCAGGCGAGGGGGGATACATAATGTATTATCGGACGTTGCCCCGGAAAACTGCAGCCCTCCGCAACGCGGCGCGTGCAACAGACGGCGCCCGCACCCCCGGCGCCGAACGGGTTTCATTTTCCACGGAACCCCCCGCGGACCCTCTCCCGCCGGGAACGGACGGCCCCCTCACGCCCTCAGCCCCTCCCAGATCCGCACATAGCTGTCATGCCGCTCCCGGCTGACGGCCGCCCCGAGCGCGGCCTTGACCGCGCACCCCGGCTCGCGCACGTGACGGCAGTCGTTGAACCGGCAGGACGCCGCCAACTCGTCAAACTCCGGGAAGCAGGCCGCCAGCGTCGCCCGGGTCACGCCCCACGGCTCGAAGACCTCCACCCCCGGCGCGTCGGCCACGTCCCCCCCGCCGGGCAGCGGGATCCGCTCGAACCACGTCGTCGTGTGCCGCCCCCCGCCCAGCGCCTCCGAGACCGCCCCGGTCTTGAGGTCGAGTCCCGGAACGAGCGCGTTGAGCAGGCTGGACTTCCCCACGCCGGACGGCCCGAGCAGGGCGCTCGATCGCCCCGCCAGGCGATCCCGGAGCTCCGCGATCCCGCGCCGCTCCGGGATCGAGGTCATCACGACGGGGCAGCCGATGGACCGGTACCGCTCGACGGCGGCCAGCAGCCCCGGGTCCGGCGTCACCGGGACCTTCGGATCCGCCCCTCCGCCCGGAGACCCGCCCTCCGCCAAGTCGATCTTGTTGATGCAGATCAGCGCCGGGATCTCCCCCGCGGCCGCCATCACCAGCGCCCGATCCGCCTCGTTCCAGTCAAGATCCGGCCGGACCAGCGCCTGGACGACGACGACGAGGTCGACGTTCGCGATCAGGGGCTGCCGGCGAAGGGGGTTGTGGACGTCGGACCGGGCCAGCAGCGTGCGCCGCGGCAGCACCCGCTCGTTCCGCCCCGCCCCGACTTCGCCCGGCTCGACCTCGACGAGGTCGCCGACGGCGACGGGACGGACGTCGACATCGCGCGCCTGCTTCAGCTTCCCGGAGAGGGAACAGGAGAAGATCCCCTCCGGCGCACGAACCTCGTGGCGGTTGCCGACCATGCGCCAGACGCTGCCCGTATAAACCATCGGCGGCCCGCCGGGTCGCCCCGTCGCGGACCGCCGATGATTCATCAACAAAGCGCCCCGCCCGGGGGGAGGGACGACGCGCCCCCCGAAACGGGGCGATCCGGCAAGCGCAACCGAGAAGGAAAGCCGCAGCTCATGCGGAGCTCATGCCCACCCCCATCGGGCGGCCGTCCCCCGGGACCGCCGCCCGCCCCTGAATCAACTCATTGCCCCAGACTGGTTTGCGATTATACCAGCGCGCCTCCGGAAGGGAAGGGGGAACTCGAACGCAGGACATCACGATC
>CAYUME010000146.1:0-9361 GCA_964445475.1 uncultured Planctomycetia bacterium | reverse complement strand
CGAGCGGATGGCGATCCTCGAGCTCAAGGCCGCCCGCGGCTGGTCGCAGGCGGAGACGGCGAGACGCTTCCTCGTCAAGCCCGCCACCGTCACGTTCTGGATGGGAAAAGCCGAAGAGGACGGGACGAAATCCCTCGTGCGAATCCGGGAACCGGTCAACAAGTTCCCCGCTTTCATTCAGTACATCGTCCGGCGCATCAAGGTTCTCTGCCCGTCGCTCGGCAAGGTCATGATCGCCGGGATCCTGGCCCGGGCCGGCATCCATCTCGCTCCTTCCTCGGTCGGGCGCATGATCCACGAGCGGAAGCCCCGGAAACCGGCCAAGGCTGCCGAGGCCGAGCGGGAGTTGAAGTCCGACCTCGTCGTGACGGCCAAGCGGCCCAACCTCGTCCACCACGTGGACCTGACGACCGTCCCCACGCGGCTCGGCATGTGGGTGCCGTGGCTGCCGCTCTCGCTGCCCCAGGTTTGGCCCTTCTGCTGGTGGATTGCGATCGTCCTCGATCACTTCTCGCGACGCGCCGTCGGCGCGGACGTCTTCCGTAGGATCGCCCGCTTCGTCACCACCGACACCCGGCTCCCCTTCGGGCCGCCGCGCTTCCGCTCCATCAGGCCCGCCGGGCCCTCCTCGTCGAAGCGCTTCTTCCAGATGTAGAGGGTGTGCTTCGACACGTTCACCAGGGCGCCAAAGTCCCCCCCCGGGTAGTCCGCTCCGCTGCCACGTGTCGAGGATGAGGAGCTTCTGCTCCGGCGTGAGCGTCACCGACGGAGTCTCCGGGGGCTTGACCAGCAGCCGCCGACCTCTCGGGCGCCCCAGCAGCCGGGGTCGGCCGGTGGGCTCATCGGATGCTTCCGTCATCACGAGGGGCTCCGGCGGAAGGCTCACGGCCGGTTGCGGGGTCCCCGACATGACGTGGGCGCCGCCTCCGTTGGGGGGTGGGATCGGCTGCGGCGGGGGGCTGACAGCAGAGGCTGGCGTCGGTGGCGTGTTGTCGGGAGGTCGTTGCTCCGGTACCCCGACGGGATACTTCGGGACCGCCTCCTCCTTCACCATTTCCTGCCCGTCGCTCGTGCGGACATCCGACATGACTCCTCCCCTCTGGCGGGTACCCCCGCCGTTGGGGAGGAGGTAATTTCCCTGGGGATTTATGCTTTTACGAGGTTAGGGATTTCGGGGAGGGAGACAAGCTGTGGCGATTCGGCCACCAGCCCGGTGGCGGCGGACGTTCCCTGCGCGACTCGAGCGTCGGGTAAGCAAAACGGCCCCGCGGTGCGGGAACCACGGGGCCGCCGTCGCCCCCGAACGGGGGGCAACTGGAGGGGGTTTACTCGCGTGCGCTCGGCGTGTTCGCCGGGGTGTCCTGCTTCGTGCGGACGGTCCCGATCGTGTCGTCGCGCAGGGCGCGGAGCGCGGCATAGGTATCAAGCAGCTGCTCCGGCAACTTGTCCAGGTGGGCGATCAACAGAAGCCCCTCGCGGGAAAGCCCCAACGCCGTGGCCAGCTTGAGGACGACCGGATCGGCGGGCGGAGCCACCTTGCCGTTTTCGATGCCGCTCAGGTAACCCTTACTGATGGATCTCCCCCGAAGCACCACCTTGCGACACAGCGCGCTCAGTGTCAGGTCCATCTCCCGACGACGGTGTTTGATCAGGGGACCGAACACCAAGGCGCGCCGCATGCCGAGCCTCCTGGGGAAGGCGCAAAGAATAGGTCGGGATGCCGGCATCCACGATCACGTAACCTGATTTCGGCCCAGCACGATCCTTTCGGCCTCCAGCCAGTCCTGGAGATCCCCCCCGTCCGGTCGGCCCCGTTTCTCCCAGAGGGCATAGGCCGTATCGGCGATTTTTTTCATAACCTCCGGGTCATGCACCGTCACCGACGGGAGGGTGGTTTCCGTCCTCCTGCGCCCCCGACCGCGAGTCAACATGGCAGGTTCCTCTCCGGCACAGGCGTTCCATGAATCGGGCATCGTGGATACACATTCCATGGGCGGTCGGAATATAATGAATCACCCGCCACGGCACAAACCGGACAATCCTCTAATTATCACCGCGATTACCCCCTAGGGGGAATCCCCTAGGCCGACACGGGCACGGGGCGGGCGCAAAACATGGAATCGTGCGGGATAACGGATTGAACGGAAGGGGGATGCAACGTGCAGCGGGTCTGCTCCAGGCGCCCTGTCACGGCTCGATGATCTTGTTCCGGATGGCATAGCGGACGAGATCGACCGCGGAGCGGAGGCCGAGCTTGCGCAGGACATTCCCCCGGTGGGCCTCCACCGTCTTCTCGCTGATATGCAGCCGGACGGCGACCTCCTTGCTGGTCCGTCCCTCGGCGATCAACTGGACGATCTCCCGCTCGCGCGGCGAGAGGCGGTCGGTCGGATGCTCCCCGCCGTCCGTCCCGCGCCCGGGATGGAGGTAGCCCTCCAGGACCAGGGAGGAGACCCGGGGCGTTAAGTAGGGCTGGTGGTGGGCCAGCGCCTTTACGGCCGCGAGGAGCTGGGGATTGCCGTCGCTCTTGAGAAGAAAGCCGCGGGCCCCCACCACCAGGGCCTGGCGCGCCAGCCGCTCGGAGTCGTGCATCGTCAGCAGCAGCACCTCGGTTCCCGGCAGCGCCTTCCGGATCTGGCGCGCGGATTCCAGGCCGTTCATCTCCGGCATGGTGAAGTCGATCACGGCCACGTCCGGACGCAGCCTCAGGGCCTGCTCGACGGCCTCGCGACCGTTGCCGGCCTCGCCGACGACCTCCCAGTCGGGCTGCGACTCCAGCAGCGTCCGGAGTCCCGCGCGCACCACCGCATGGTCGTCCGCGATCAGGATGCGAAGCCTTTTCATATCAGGCGGGTTCCGGGGAAATGGGCACGAAGGCGCGGATCGTGGTCCCTTTGTCGGAGGAGTCGATCTCCAGCTGGCCGCCCAGCGGATCGAGCCGCTCCCGCATGCCTCCGATGCCCATGCCGGTTACCGGTTGCCGGCTTCGAAGGCGCTCGAGGATATCCGCCGGAATCCCACGGCCGCGGTCCCGCACCTCCAGGAGGACGCGGTCCCGCAGCCGCACCAGCTGCACGGTCGCCTCCGCGCTGCCGGCATGTCTGAGAACATTGCCCAGGCCCTCCTGGACGATGCGGAAGAGAGCCAGCTCGATATCGTCGGAAAGCCGCCCGAGGTCCGGCGGGACGTCCAGCGTCACCGCGATCCCGCTCCGCTTTGAGAGGCTCTGGAGGTAGCTGTCGAGGGCCACCTCCAGCCCGAGCTCGTCGAGCAGGGGGGGGTGGAGGAGGTGGGAGAGGCTGCGGATCTCCTGCACGCAATCCTCCGCCGTTGCGAGGCAGTCGGCGATCGATTTGCGGGCGGTGTCGTCCACTCCTGCAGTCGTCTCGTCGAGCCGCCCGAGGGCCATGATCAGGCCGGCCAGCTTCTGGGCGGTGGAGTCGTGGAGGTCGCGGGCGATGCGCCGCCGTTCCTCCTCCTGCGCGTGCAGGAGCCGGTGCGTCAGGTCGCGCATCGCGGTCTCCGCCCGCTGTCGCGCGGTGATATCCCGGATGGCCGCCAGGTGGACGGGGCGGCCGTGCCAGGTGACGTGCCGCGCCGTGATCTCCACGGTGAAGATCGTGCCGTCCTTCTTGCGGTGATACCGGATGGGGACCAGCGTGAAGCCGGACCGCATGGCATGGCGGGTCTCGTCGGGCTGCGCGGACAGGTCCGTGTTCCGCATCCGGAGCAGCTCGTCGCGGCTGTAGCCATAGAGGGTCTCGGCCGCGGAGTTCATCTCCAGGAGGCGCCCCTCCTCGTTGTCGATCAGGAAGAGCGCGTCGGACTCGGCCTCGAAGAGGGTCCGGTACTTCAGCTCGCTTTCGCGCAGCGCCTCCTCGGCGACCACCCGCTCGGTCATGTCCCGGATGACGGTGATGATGCGCGTGACCCGCCCCGCCTCGGAGATGGGGATCTTGCGCGCCTCGGTGTGATAGGTCCGGCCGTCGATGACGGTGGCCTCGATGGCGCTGTGGGGCTGCCCCGTTTCGAACACGTGGCGCATCTCCTCGAAGACGCGCGCGGGCAGGAACGACACCACCTCCTCGATCCGCTTCCCGATGACGTTCGAGTCGAGGCCCAGCCGGGCGCACAAGTCGCGGAACGCCCTGTTCTGGTAGACATACCGGTGGTCCCGGTCGACGACATGCAGCCATTCGTCGAGCGCGTCGATGGTGCTGTGGAAGAGATGCTCGGACTCGCGCAACGCCTCCTCCGCCCGCCGCTGCTCGGTCACATCCCGGATGACGGTGATGACGCGCACGACCCGTCCGCTCTCGAAGACGGGGATCTTGCGGGTCTCGGTGAGGAACGTCTGGCCGCCGATCGTTATCCGCTCGCGCGTGTTGCATGGTCGTCCCGTGTCGAAGACCCCGCGGTACTCGCCAAGGACCTCCCCCGGCAGGAACGGGAAGACCTCCTGAATCCGTTTTCCGACGACGTCGACCTCGAGCCCCAGCAGTCGACACTGGTTCCGCAACGCCCCGTTCATGTAGACCACGCGCAGGTCGCAATCGGCGAGGTGCAGCCACTCGTCGAGCGCATCGATGGTGGTGAGGTAGAGGTGCTCGGATCCGCGGAGCGCCTCCTCGGTCCGGCGCCGCTCCGTCAGCTCCTGGCGGGCCGTCTCGTGGAGGCGGGCATTCTCGACGGCCATGCCGATCTGGCGGGCGATGGCGAAGCAGAGCTGCAGGCTCTCGGCCCGGAACCGGCGCGTTGTCCGGCTGCTGACGATCAGAACGCCATGCACGCGCTGCCGGACCACCAGGGGCAGCGCCGCACTGGACCGGAGCCCCTCCTCCCGGAGAACGGACGGCGTGAAGGAGAGGGCCCTCAGGTCGTCCGCCATCCAGGGCTGTGCCGTCCGCGCCACCTCGCCGATGCGGCTTCCGCGCAGATCGAAGGCCCGGAGGGCTTCGGCGGACGCCCCGGAGATCCCCCGGTGGGCCGTGAGGACCAGCCGCGCGTCCTGCAGCAGGTAGACGGCCCCGGCCTCCACGCCCGCGATCCCGAGCGTCTTGTCCAGGGCGCGGTCGAGCACGCCCGGCAGTTCCAGGGCGCTGCACATCGCCTCGGTCACGTCGCAGAGCGCCGCGAGCCGGGAATCCTCGATAATGCGTCCGTTTGTTCCGCGGGATGGGCGGGGGGACTTCCGGGTGCGGCTGTGCCTCGCGTTCTTCATGCTGCGGCCTTTTACGCATCGGTAGACCGGAGTCTTGTAGCATAATTGAGAGGGAACGTCTTGAGATAATGCGCCCCGCCGCGCGGGACTGCCAGCGAATGCGCGCAGCCGTTCTGTGATCAGCAAAACGCTGCGGGGGGAGGATGACACGACAGGGCGCGAGGCGCCGCCGGGATGGCGTCGTCAGCGGGATCGTTCGAGGGACGCGTCCCCGGCCGCCCTGTCCCCGTCCAGCACGGCCCGGATCTTGCGGGAGAGGCTGTCCAGGTTGACCGGCTTCTGGATGTAGTGCTCGACGGGGGCCCCCTGGGGAGGAGGCTCGGGGTAGCCCGACATGAAAAGGACCTTCACGCCGGGACAGATCTCCCGGAGGTGCCGCGCCAGCTCGGATCCGTTCATCAACGGCATGACCACGTCCGTCAGGAGCATCTGGATGGGGCCGTTCCGCCGGACCTCCTCGAGGGCGGCCTTCCCGTTGCGGGCCGTGTGGACGGCATAGCCCAGCGTCGTGAGCTGTTCGCGGACGAGCTCCCGGATCTCGTCCATGTCCTCGACCAGGAGGATCGTCTCGGTTCCGCGCGCCAGGTGGACCACCGTCGTCTCCCCTCTCCCGGTCGCGGCGCCGGCGCAGCGGGGCAGATAGAGACGGATCGTCGTCCCGCGTCCTTCCTCGCTCTTCACCTCGATGTGGCCGTTGCTCTGCTTGATGATGCCGAACACCGTCGCGAGCCCGAGCCCCGTCCCCGCCCCGGCCGGTTTCGTGGTGTAGAACGGCTCGAACAGGTGGTCCTTGACATGCTCCGGCATGCCGCAGCCGGTGTCGCGGACCGCCAGCAGGACGTAGGGACCGGGCCGGACGTCGAACGGCTGGCTTCCCGCGGTTGTCGCGTCCAGCGTCGCGTTGGCCGTCTCGAACGTCAGGGTGCCCCCGTTCGGCATGGCGTCCCGTGCGTTGATGGCCAGGTTGAGGATGGCCTGCTCGATCTGCCCCCGGTCCGCCAGGGCGTGCCAGAGGACGGGCGTGAGGGCGGTCACCGTGAGGATGTTCTCCGGAATGACCCGCCGGAGCATGCGGTCCATGTCGTTGACCACCTCGTTGAGGTCGAGCGGGCGCGGCTGGAGGACCTGGCGCCGGCTGAAGGCGAGGAGCTGGCGGGTGAGGAGGGCCGCGCGCTCGCCGGTCTTCAGGATCACGTCGAGGTGGAGCCGGGCCTCCTCGGCGTCCGGCGGCCGGCCCAGCAGGATGTCGGCGTGGCCGTTCATCACCATGAGGAGGTTGTTGAAGTCGTGGGCGATGCCGCCGGCCAGCTGCCCGACCGCCTCCATCTTGTGCGCCTGCCGGAGCTGCTCCTCCAGCCGTTTCCGTTCCGTGATGTCCTCGCCGGACTGGATCATGCCGACGACGGCCCCGGCCCGGTCCCGGAGAAGGGCGGTGCGCCAGGCGATGAGCCGCTCCTTCCCGTCGCGGGTCACCACGTGGCTTTCCTGGCACGCGTCGGGATCGCCCGAACCGGCGATCCGGTCCCGGAGCACCGCGGCGGCGCCAGCCCGGTCCGCGGGGCGCACGCACGTCCCGATCCAGCTCCGTCCGGCGAGGTCGGCCTCCGAATAGCCCAGGATCCGGCAGCCCTTGCGGTTGATGAGGACGACCTCGCCCGAGGGGCTCAGGACGAGCAGCAGGACCTCGGCGACGTCGAGATAGGCCCGGGCCCGGTCCCGTTCCTCCTGGAGGGCCTGCTCGACCCGGCTGAGCTCAGTCATGTCGACGACGATCCCCCTCAGGCCTACGATGCCGCCTTGCCGGGCGATGGGGGCGGAGTGGATGCTGATGGGGAATCGCGTCCCGTCCTTCCGGCAGGCCGCGTACTGCGTCCCCCGCCGGGTGTCGCCTCCCAGCACCCGGGCCATGTTGGCCCCGGCGCGCGGCCGGTCCTCCGGCGCGATCATGTCGAGGAGGGGGAGACCGGCCGCCAGGTCGGCTTCGCCGTAGCCGAAGAGTTCGAAGCCCCGGGCATTGGCGTAGGTAATGCGGCCGTTCCGGTCCGCCTCGAAGACGACCTCCGGGAGGGCGTCGGCCAGGGTCCTGTACTTGGCCTCGCTCTCGCGCGCGGAGCACTGGGCCTTCTCGAATTCGCTTCCCAGGAATGCGATGAACAGGGAGTACGCGAAGAAGAAGGAGAGGCGTGTCAGGACGGCGCCCGTCAGCAGGCTGGCGGCGGGGGCGTTGCGGTGAAGCAGGAAGACGTACAGGGCGCCCGCCGAGACGGTCGCAGCCAGGGCGCATGCCGGCCTCCGGCCGGCCGCGGCGACCAGCAGCGTCAGCGCGAACAGGATGTAGAACTCGGGCGCGCGCTCGCCCAGGGCGGCAAACAGGAGCCCTACCAGGATCGTGTCCAGGAGGAAGACGAGCGCGGGGGAGCAGCGGCCTTTCCGGCAGAAGAAGACCAGATTCGTCGCGAGGAGCCCCCCCAGGCCAGCCCAGAACCGCCACGACAGGTTTTGTTCCATCGCGACGGGATAGGCCGCCCCGACGACCGAGAGGACGAGAAGGAATCCGAGCGATCTCAGGATCTGGTTCCGGCTGTCCGTCCCGGTCCGGTCGGAAGGCATGCTGCGCCCAGTGCCTCACGGGACAAGCCGCCAGAACGGGGAAGCGCACCCATGCTAAGTGCATGGGCACATCGTATGCTATACATATGCAAATTCCTGGCCAGAAGAAACCTGCAAAATAGCACGATAGAACGCCGGCCGTGCCATCAAAAATGTGCAGTTGCCGTGTTTTCACAACAGGCCATCCCGCAGGGGGGGGCTGCCCCCCCCCATCGCCCCGGGCCGCATCCCCATCTCCTTTCTGCAAAATGGATTGCGTCGCACGTCCAGGCTAGACTTACGGGATCTGGCATCCCAATTGCTCAGGAGGAAACAGGTTTGGGGGACCGACAACCGGATGGAGGTTGCATCGCCATGCGCAGGCATGTCACGCAGAAGGCCGTTGCACACCTGTGCGGAGTCCATCAGGCCACCGTTTCCCGGATCCTGAACAACGGCGGGGGGAAGCTCTTTTCACCGGAGACGGTCGAGAGGGTCTTCCGGGTGGCGCGGGAGGCGGGCTATCTCCATCCGGCGCTCCTGAGGGCGGAGCGCCGCGATTCGCCGCGCTGTCCGTTGTCGGCCTCGGTCCACGTTCGGTTCGTCACCCTGGGCGGCCGGTCCTGCGGGGAGGGCACGGCGGAGGTCGAGAACGCGTCGATGTCCGGGATGCTGTTGCGCGCGATCCGGACGGGCACCAACGTCCTGCCGCTGGAGCCCTTTTGCGTCGAGCTGGAGACGCGCGGGGGCCGGCTGGACGGATTCCGGGTCCGCGGCCGCCCGGTCCGTCTCGACGAGGAGGCCGGACGCCTGACGATGGCCGTCCGGTACGAGGCGTTGTCCGACGAGTGCCGGCAGATCCTGAAGGGCTCCCTGAGCAGCGCATCCCGGGCGGAAAGCCTGTCCCTGGTCACGTAGGGATTTCCCGTGATAATGCAGCGGCCCTCCTGCCCGCGGCTCCGGGTGGAACCATCCGGCTTCATCCTGCCGCGGCGGACGCGCTCGTCGATCCACGTGAATCATGCGATCGAATACGCGATCCGCTCCCTGCTGGTGATTCTCGATCAGCCCGGGGAGAAGATGCTTGCCTCCGCCGACATCGCCAGGACGGCGAGGATTCCCTGCGATTCCCTCCGCAGAATCCTCCGCGTAATGAAGCGGGCGAGGATTGTGGAGGTCGTGCGCGGAAGCCATGGCGGGGTTTGGCTGACCCGGAGACCGGAAGACATCACGCTCTGCGAAGTGGTGGAGGCTGTCATAGGCCCCCTCGCGCTGACCGACTGCACCCAGTCGCCGGCCGCCTGCCCGAGGGCAAGGCACTGTCCCGCGCACCCCGTGTTCCGGCAGGCACAGGACCGGTTCCGGGCGACCCTGGCTTCCGTCACGCTGGCATCGCTTTCGAACGGCCGTTCCTGGGGGGGGGTGAGCGCATGAACCAGCCCACGCATGCCTGGCTGGCCGTCGAGGCCTGCCGCAAGATCAAGGCCCTGTCGGCCAGGCCGGAGGGCGCGAAGCGGAAGATCGTCGCCAACGCGCACACGCCCGATGGCG
>CAYUME010000145.1:5267-9378 GCA_964445475.1 uncultured Planctomycetia bacterium | reverse complement strand
CTCCTGCTCCAGCTCGCTGCGGAGGTCCGGGCTCTTCTCGTCTTCCTCGGCCTCCCCCAGCCCGAGCGCGGACCGGACGCAGCGGACAAAGTCCCGCGGCTGGACGGGCTTTTCCAGGTAGACGCCGGGCCCCGAGATGACCCGGTTGTCGAGGAGGTCCTTCAGGTCGCCCTTGCCCAGCTCGTCACGGGCGTGCGCGGTCACGATGAGGACGGGGATGCGTGCGAGCTCCCGGTCCTTCCGCAGCTCGTAGAGGAGGCGGTGGCCGCTCTTCCTCGGCATGACGAGGTCCAGGGAGATGAAGTCGGGCTTGTGCTCCCGGACGATCCGCAGGGCCTCCTCGCCGTCGGCGGCGGTGACGACGCGGAATCCGGCGTCCTCGAGGATCCGGCTCAGGTAGGTGCGCACGTCCGGCTCGTCGTCGACGACGAGGATGGTCTTGTCCTGGGCGCGTGCCATGGGATCCCCCTAGGAGGGGCCGACGACCGCGGGCGACTCCCCGCCGTCGGCCGGTTCCTTCAATCCGGGCAGCCCGCTCCGGGGCAGCTCGATGCGGAAGACCGAGCCCTTCCCCGGCTCGGTCTCGAACGAGACCTTCCCGCCGTGCAGGTGGACGATCTTTCGCGTGGTCAACAGGCCCAGACCCGTCCCCTCTCCCGTCTTCTTGGTGCTGAAGAAGCTCGAGAAGACCTTCCGGCTGATGTCGTAGTCCATGCCGCACCCGTTGTCGACGACCTCGTAGACGAGGCGGCCGTCCCGGTCCCGGGTCGTGAGCGTCACCCGGGAGGGCTGCGTCCGGTCGCTCACCGAGCAGGCGTAGATCGCATTGGAAAGCAGGTTGGCGAGGCAGGCGTGGATGCCTTCCTCGTCGAGCGGGGCGTCGGGGATGTCCGGCTGCAGGTCGGTCTCCAGCGCGACGCCGGCCTGGGCGGCCTTTTCGCGGAAGAGGTCGGCCACCCGGCGTGCGGGCCGGTTCGGGTCGACCGGCGCCACCTCGGGGATGCGGCCGCGGGCGAACTCCAGGAACTCCTTCACGAAGCGGGAGACGCGCTTGATGTTCTCCTCGACCATCTCCCATCCCTGCGCGATCCGCTCCTCGCGCCCCTGCTCGAGGCCCGTCTTGAAGACGTACATCCCGCCCTCGAGCCCCATGAGCACGTTCTTGATGCCGTGGGCGATCCCCGCCACCGTCTCCCCCACGGCGGCCAGACGCTCCGCCTCCCGTTTCCCCTGCTCCAGCAGCTTCACGCGGGTGATGTCCGTGGACATCTCGATCACGTGCCGGACCGCCCGGCCGGGGCGGTGGACGGGGACGATATGGACGAGGTAGTGCCCCGGCTGCCCGTTGCGGACGCGGCCCTGCTCCTCGCGGATCCGGACCTTGCCGTCCGAGAAGGTCTCGACCGCGGCGCACCGGGCACAGGGCGCCGGGCGCCCCTTGTATACGGCGTGGCAGCGGCGTCCCTTCCAGGGCCCGTAGGTCTGCCGGAAGCGGCTGTTGGCCTGGGTGATCCGGAAGTCCCGGTCGATCACGCAGATGCTCATCGGGACCTCGTCGAACAGCTTGGTCTGGATCCATTGCCGGATCCCGTCGCTGGCCATGGTCGTCTCAGCCCCAACGCCGCGACGGACGGGAAGAGGCTCTCCTCCCCCTTATTCGGGGAGGGATTCCGTTCCGTCCATGCGGTTGACATTCAGGGAGAACGCCGCTCCGTCCGTCCCGGCGGCGCCGCGATGGCGGACGCGGTCCGGGCATAAGGCGCCATCCGGCGGAGCTGACCGGGGCGGTCGGCGTCATGGCACGTGTCGCAGCGTCCCAGGTGCTCCGGGCGACGGCCGGCCTCCTCCTTGACCTCCCGTTCGTGGCACGCGACGCAGAGGCCGTGCAGGGCGTCCCTGTAGCCGGTCGCATCCCGCCAGCGGCATCCCGGCGGCTCGACGAGGGAGCCCGCGGCGACGAGGTCGCCGTGGCACGCGTCGCACGCCGTTGCCGTCTCCCGGGTCTTCGCGACGGCGGGGTCGGGATGGCACCCGGCGCAGCCCGCGTTCCCGCCCAGCCTGGCCGCGTGCGAGGCGTGGTCGAAGGCGGGTGTGGGCTCGTGCATGTCGCGGTGGCAGGCGCAGCAGGAGGCGTTCCGGTCCAGCGGCATGGCGAGGTGGTGGCATACCGCGCAGGACGCGTCGCCGCCCAGCTCGGTCACGTGCCCCTCGTGGTGGAAGAGTACCGCGTTCCCGTCCCGGTTGCCGTCGATCATCAGCAGCCGGACCGCGGCCGCCCCCGCGGGGACGACCGCCGAACCGGGGAGGAGCTCCAGCCGGGCCGGGGTGCCGTTCGAGCCGGGCCGGCGGAGTCCGGCCACCTCTCGCGCGGCGGCGACGGGCGTCCGGGTGGGTCGAGCCCCGAAGATCGCATCCCCGGGCAGGAAGAGGACGGTCAGCGCGGCGCCGGCCACGGCGGCGAGGGAATAGCGCCGGGGCGCGGCGAGCGGCTCCGGCAGCAGGCCGTAGCCGGCCACGGGATCGACGGGGGGGCGGGCGGGCCTGCCGGCCTCCGTCTCGTGCCGGCCGTACACGTTCAGGTGCTCGACGGCGAAGAGGAAGACGAGGGCCATGACGGCGAGGATCCCCGCGCTGACCGCGAGCTCCGCCACGCTCGGCACGTAGGCCATGCCCTCCGGCCGCGCGAAGGCGAAGAGCGCGATGTCGAGGCGGTTCAGGACCATCCCGCCGGCGGTCAGGGCCGCGCAGACGGCCAGCCCGGCCGCGCGGGTGCGCACGGCCCGGAAGGCCAGGAGGGCCGCCGGCAGGAGCGCGCTGACCGTCAGCTCGGCGAGGAAGAGCCGGGCGGACGGCGACCCGTCCAGCGCGCTCCCGAGCACCCCCCGCCAGGCGAGGTCGCCGACCCGCAGGGCGGCGTACAAGGCCAGGACGCACGCCGCGGCCAGGCCGAGACCGGAGAGGAGGTCCGTCCGCACCTTGTGCCGGAAGAGCGCGCCGGAGAGGAGGGACTCCAGCGTGACCGTCATCAGGCCCAGTCCCACGGCCGAGACGAAGAAGAGGACGTAGAGGATCGGGCTGTACCAGAGCGGGTGGAGGCGGTCCGGCGCGATCAGGAAGAGGGAGCCGAGCGAGGACTGGTGGAGGGTCGAGAGGACGATCCCGGCGATGACGAGCGGGATCACGGCCTGCTTCAGGAAGGCGAGGGCCCGCTGGAACAGCCGGTGGCCGAACAGCGGGTGCTCCAGGACGAGGGGGGCGGACTCCAGCGCGAGCACCGTCAGGTACGTCATCACGCACAGAGCCACCTCGAAGAGGACGGAGCGGGGCTGCCAGTGGACCATCGGGTGCCAGATGTGCCACGGCAGGCCCAGATCGTACGTCAGCCCGACCGCGACCGCGACGTACCCGAGAAAGGCCGTCAGGATGGCGGGGCGGACGAAGGGGCGGTACCGCTCCAGCCCGAAGATGTAGACCGTGCCCGCCAGGACGAATCCCCCCGCCGCCAGGGCGACGCCGCCCATGACGTCGAAGGCGATCCAGAATCCCCACGGCGCGGCATCGGAGAGGTTCGTGACGGCGCCCAGGCCGCGGAAGAAGCGGGCGGCCGTCAGGACGGCCAGGATGCCGACGAAACTCCAGAGGACCGTCTTGGCGAGGATCAGGCGTCTAGTCATGGTCGGCTTCCCGTGCTCCGGTCTCGGGTTTCGTCTCCGGTCCCTTCGCCGCGTCGGCGTGGCCCGCCAACTTCATGCGGCGGCCGACGATCCAGTAGATCCCCGTCATCAGGCCGCCCATGCCGAGGACGACGCCGGGCACCTTCTTGAGCGCCGCCCAGGTCAGCTCCGGCCGGGGCCGCTCGTCCAGGCCCGCCTTCGCGCCCAGGAAGTCGAGCGGGATGTCGGAGACGTACAGGACGGACGTGCCGCCGACCTCCCGCTCCCCGCGGATCGTGGGGAGGTACGTCGCGGGCTGCGACGCGATCCGGCGCTTCGCCTCGGCAAGCATCGCGTCGCGCGTCCCGAAGGCGAGGGCCTTTTCCGGACAGGCCTCCACGCAGGCCGGGGATCCGCCGGCCGCCTGCCGCTCGTAGCACATCGTGCACTTGTGGACC
>CAYUME010000145.1:0-5257 GCA_964445475.1 uncultured Planctomycetia bacterium | reverse complement strand
AGTCGTAGCGGGGGATCTCGAAGGGGCAAGCCAGCATGCAGTACCGGCAGCCCATGCAGAGCGAGGCGTCGTAGACCACCGGCCCCTCCGGCGACTTGCGCATGGCGCCGACGAGGCAGGCCGACACGCAGGCCGGCTCGAGACAGTGCCGGCACTGCTGGCGGACGTAATGGCGGCCGGGCCGGCGGAGGATCGTGCTGTACCGGGTGCTCGAGAGGCCGTCGATCGACGCCTGGCCGCGCCAGGGGCGGTCGGGTCCCAGTCCGTTGGCCTTCTTGCAGGCCGCGACGCACGTCTCGCAGCCGCTGCAGCGGGTCGTGTCGATCAGGATGGAGGGCTGCTGGATCATACGCGCTCGCCTTCCTTTCCGAGGGCCGCTCCTACGCGGCTGCCGGCGTCCCGGGGCCAGTGCCAGGCCAGCTCGGAGACGAGCTGCGTGCCGGGCAGGAGGGTGCAGTGGCTCAGCTTGGTCAGGGGGACGAGGATCATCAGGAGGTTGGCGCTCAGGACGTGCACGAGCAGCGTGGCCTCGAAGGGGAACGGGTTGGCGGCCGGGTGCATCGCGAGGTATCCGGACGCGAAGGGGACCGCGATGACGAGGTGGAGGGCGTAGTCCTGGAACCGGCTCAGCCGGCGCGTGTCCCGCGCGCCCGCCCGCTGGACGATCAGCAGCACGGCGGTCGCCAGGGCGACGAGCGTCAGCAGGTCCGCCACCCCGTTGGGGAGGACCGGCCAGCCGACGCCGAGCGACCGCCGCCAGAGGGCGACGTGGCCGGCGAGGAGGACGGGCACCAGGACGATGGCGACGTGGTAGACGAAGGTCGTCAGGCCGAAGAGGAGGCGGTCCTTCAGGCGGCCCGGCGGGAAGAGCCAGGAGAAGGCGGCGGCGGCCAGCTTCCGGACGGGGAGGGTCCGGTCCCCCGCCCGGTGCAGGACCCGCCCCATCTCCCAGAGGATGACCGCGACGTGGCGGATCAGCCCGAGGATCAGGAAGATCAGGGCCGCCCGGAAGAACGGCCCGCGTGCCCATTCAAGCCACGCGTCCATCGGCGTTCATCCTTTCGCATCGGGGGGCGTCGCGGGGGGCGCAGGCGCCGTCGCGCCGCCGCGTCCGAAATCGATCGCCTTCAGCAGGAGGTCGTGGAGGCCGACGATCTCGACGTCCTTGAGGCCGTTGTCCTCGCAGACCTCCCGGAGCTGTTTCTTGCAGTTGGCGCACGGGGCGACGACCTTCGTCGCGCCCGTCGCCCGGATCTGCTCCGCCTTGCGCTTCCCCAGCGGACCGGTGCGGAATTTCCGGATCTCGTCGAGCGAGACGAGGCCGCTCCCCCCGCCGCAGCAGTAGTTGTCGGCGCGGTTCGGGGTCATCTCGACGTAGTCGGCACAGATGGCCTTAAGGATCTCGCGGGGCTCCTCCGTGATGCGGCCGGCCCGGGCGATGTTGCAGGGGTCGTGGTAGGTCACCCGCCCCTCGATCCGCCCTTTCTTCAGGGGGAGCTTCCCGGACGCCAGGGCCCGGAAGGCGTACTGCGCGCAGTGGACGACAGGCGGCGCGTCCGGGCCGCCGAACGTCCGGCCGAACCAGGCGCTCCGCGTGGCGTGGCCGCACTCGCCGATGAGGATCTTCCGGGCCTTGAGACGGCGGACCTCGGCGATCTCCCGGTTCACGATCCGCTCCATCATCCGGTCGCTGTAGAACAGGCCGTAGTTGATCCCGTCGTAGTTCCCCGTCCCGATGGTCCAGGAGCCGCCGGTCATGTGGAGGACCGCGGCGTTTCCCATGAGCGTGTCGGCCTCGAGCAGGTAGTCCGAGACGGCGGGGAAGAAGATGTACTCCGCGCCTTCGATGTCGAAGGGGAATCGGATGGGGAGGCCCGTGAGCTCCTGGATCTCCTCCTCGAGGAACTCGCAGGTGTCCTTCAGGGCGGGGACCGGGATGCCGGACGTGTTCCCCACCCCCTCGAGCTGCTCGCGGACGGAGACGACGAGGGCCTTGGGGATCACGTCGACTTCCGCCAGGAGCCATCGCGCGAGGTGGGTGATCAGGCCGTGGTCGATGCCGATCGGGCAGCGGGCCTTGCAGCGCCGGCAGGCGGTGCAGCGGTAGAAGGCCCCGGCCATGTCGTCGAGATCGGCGTCGGTCAGCGTGTAGCCCCCGAAGAGACGCGCCCCGAGGAGGCCCGTCCGCGTGAAGTACCGCCGGTAGATCCGCAGGAGGCGCTCGGACCGGTGGCAGGGGATGTCCTGCTCCTCCCCCGTCGCCTCGTAGAGGGGGCAGCTGCTGGCGCAGCGGCCGCAGCGCGCGCCCAGCCGCGCGTAGAGGTCGAGGGCGATGCCGTAGCTGCTGTGCTCGAGGACGGCCGCGAACGCCTCGAGGAAGCGCCTCGGCCGGTCCGTGGCCTGAAGCGTCCTGGGCTCGACGTGGTAGGGGTACCGGGTCGGGGTGGTCACGGTCGCTTTCCCTTCTGCTTCGGGTTGGAAGGAGGCGCAGGGCACGTCCGGCCGGCCGGCGTGGGCTGGAGCTGCCCCCTCAGGTACAGGGCGAGCAGGTCCTCCACGTGCCCTGTGACCCAGGAGATCAGCTGGAATCCGCTTGCCCGGAGCAGGTCCTCGAAGACGTCCTGGACGCCGCCGCAGATGATCGTGTCGACCTGCTGGTCCTTGAGGAGGCGGACCCGGTCCAGCGGCTCCCGGCTGCGGAGCGGGAAGTCGAACTGGTCGACGATGCGCCCGTCTTCCACCGTGTATATGGCGATCGTGGCGGAGTACTCGAAACAGGGTGCCACGCTCTCGCCCATTCTTGGAATCGCGATTTTCACGTTCTCACCCTGTCTCGATAGAAAAGCAATCGGCGTGCCAAGGCGGGAACAGATGGGTGGCGGTTGCAATATATTGCGGCGTATTTGGTTGCGTATTGATCGTTGGATTCGAATTGAACGGGCGTTTCGAATGTGAAATATAATGATGTTTCATTGTTTCTTTTGCGAGATCATGAAACATGAAAAAAAAGTCGGGCACGAACGGGGCGGGCGGGGGGCGGTTCAGGACGTGAATTCGTTTCGGCGGATGGCGAACTTTTTCATCTTGCGCCAGAGGGTCGTGCGGCTCAGGCCGAGCTCCTTCGCGGCGGTTCCCAGATTGCCGTGCCGGGCGCTGAGGACGGCCCGGATCGTGTCCGACTCGGCCCGCTGGAGCGGCAGGGCCGAGTCCGTCGGCTTCGCGGCCGGCGCCGCGGGGCCCCGGGGCTGCAGGTAGTCCGGCAGGTGGCGCACGTCGATCAGCCGGTCGTGGCAGAGGACGAATCCGTGCTCGATGATGTTCTCGAGCTCGCGCACGTTGCCGGGGAAGTCGTGCCGCATCAGGATCTCCATCACGGCGGGCGTGACCCCCTCGATCCGTTTCTTCCGCTTGGCGTTGAACCGCGGGATGAAGTGCTCGAGCAGGTAGGAGATGTCCCCCCGGCGCTCGTTGAGCGGCGGGATCGTCATGTGGACCACCGCCATGCGGAAGTACAGGTCGTCCCGGAAGAACCCCTTGGAGACCAGGTCGGTCAGCCGCCGGTTCGTGGCGGCCACGACCCGGACGTTGGCCTTCCGGGGCTTGACGCCGCCGAGGGGCTCGTACTCTCGGTCCTGGAGGAGGCGCAGCAGCTTGACCTGCGTCTCCGGCGGGAGGTCGCCGACCTCGTCGAAGAAGACGGTCCCCCCCTCGGCCGTCGCGATGCGCCCCGGCTTGTCCTGCCTGGCGTCCGTGAAGGCGCCGCGCTTGTAGCCGAAGAGCTCGGACTCGAAGAGGGGGGGCGGGAGGGTTCCGCAGTTGACGACGACGAAGGGCTGCTTCCGCCGCCGGCTGAGGTTATGGATCGCCTTGGCGATGAGGCCCTTTCCCGACCCGCTCGGGCCTTCGATGAGGACCGTGCTGTCGCTCTCAGCGATGTCGGGCAGGATGGCGAAGATCCGCTGGAAAGCCTCGCTCTTGCCGATGATGTCCTCGAAGGTGTAGTGCTTGTGGATCTCGCGCCGGAGCTGCTCCAGGGCGGAGAGATCGCGGAACGTCTCGACCGCGCCGAGGAGCGCGCCGTCCTCGTGGCGGAGCAGGGCGGTGCTCACGCTGATGGGGATCGCCCGGCCGTGGGCGCTGAGGACCCGGGCGGACTGGTCGATGATCTCCTGCCCCGTATCCAGCGTCTGCCGGATGGCGCAGCCGCTCTCGCAGATGTCCGCGTGCAGGACCTCGGAACAGCGCTTCCCGATGGCCTGGTCCGCGGGCACGCCCGTGATCCGCTCGGCCGCCCGGTTGAAGGACGTGATCCGCAGGTCGCGGTCCACGGTGAAGACCCCGTCCGCCACGCAGCGGAGGACGGTCTGGAAAAAAGGGGGCTCGGTCTGGGGCGCGGTCTTCTCGGGGGGGGCTGTCATTTCGACTCCGGGATAAATATGCTTCTCCATTGAAACACGGTGCGCCGCGCAATGCAAGGTGGCCCCGGCCGGGCGGGCGGGGGGGCGCGCGACCGGCTCCGGGGCGCCGGAAAAGGGGCTTGACATTTATGGTCATATGCTCATAATAGGCGGGGAGGACCCTGCATGGCCAGACCGCCCTGCTGCCGCTTCGTCGGTGCGCCGCCGGCCTGCACGTACTTCAAGCCACGCGGCGTGCCCCTGTGCCAGCTGGAGGAGGTGGTCCTCGGGCTGGACGAGGTCGAGGCCCTCCGCCTCGCCGACCGCGAGGGACTCTACCAGGAGGAGGCGGCGGCGCGGATGGGCGTCTCTCGCGCGACCTTCGGCCGGATCGTCGAGTCCGCGCGCCGGAAGGTCGCCGACGCCCTCGTGGGCGGCAAGGGGCTTTGCCTGCAAGGAGGTGTTGTCATGCGGGGGGACAGAAGGACGTTCCGGTGCTCCGACTGCCGGCATGTCTGGGACCTCCCCTTCGGGACCGGACGGCCGGCGGCTTGCCCCGCCTGCGGGAGTCGGAGCCTGCGCCGGGCGGAGGCGGACCGCGGCCGGGGGGGCCGGGACGGCGGAGGCCCGCATTGCTGCCGGAGGGGACAGGCCGAAGGCCGCGTGGCGGCCGACCCCCTGCCGAAAGGGATCACCCGCATCGAGGAGGAGCCATGAAGATCGCGTTCGCGACGAACGACGGCCGGTCCGTCGAGGGGCATTTCGGGCACTGTGCCGGCTTTCTCGTGCTGACCGTCGAGGACGGCGCGGTCACGGGACGGGCCTACCGTCCGAGGCCGCCCGCGGCCGTCGGCGCCCCG
>CAYUME010000144.1:4452-9433 GCA_964445475.1 uncultured Planctomycetia bacterium | reverse complement strand
AGCGGCGGCCCCTGATCCTGGTCGTGCGCGAGGCGCCCCTGAGCCTCGTCCATAGCGAAAACCTGCGGCGCGCCGCGATGGCCGGGGCGACGATCCTCCCGGCCATGCCCTCCTTCTACACCCATCCGGGAACGGTCGCCGCGCTCGTCGACACCGTCATCGCACGGGTGCTGGACCACCTCGGGATCGAGCACCGCGTCGGGAATCGGTATGGAGGCATTTAGAGAAATGCGTGGAGCGTAGAGCCCGCCCTGAGCGAACACCGGTCGCGCCGCGTCCAACGGCACAGCAAAGGACCCGGGAGCTGACATGAGACAAATCATCCTGGCGTGGGCGGTGCTGGCGGCGGGCGCCGCCGGGGCGCGCGCGGCGGAGCCGATCTCCGTCGAGGCGAAGCGCAAGCCCTCCGACAAGGCGTGGAAGGCCTACCCGACCTGGACGGTCGGCCACCTGGAGGGGTTCGCGCCAAGGACGGAGCCGCCCGAAACGGGCCGGTACGGGGGCCTCGCGTCCCGGACGCTGGAGGCGACCGGCTTCTTCCGCACCGCGAAGGTCGGCGACCGCTGGTGGCTGGTCGACCCGGAGGGGCACCCGTTCCTCCACGTCGGCGTCTGCAGCGTCGCGGCCCGGCGCGGCTCGGAGCGGGCCAAGGCGGCCTTCGCTTCCGCGTTCGGATCGGAGGAGAAATGGGCGGAGGCGACCGCCGCGCAGCTGGCGGCCCACGGCTTCAACGGCACCGGCGCCTGGTCGGCCGACGCCCTGCTGGCCGGCGCCCCGCGCCGCCTCGCCTGGTGCCCCATATGGAACTTCATGAGCGCCTACGGCAAGAAGCGGGGCGGCACCTTCCAGAAGCCCGGCCATACCGGCTACCCCGGGAACGCCATCTTCGTCTTCGATCCGGCGTTCGAGACCTTCGCGACGGAGCACGCCCGCCCGCTGGCCGCGCTCCAGGACGACCCGTGGCTCCTCGGCCACTTCACCGACAACGAGCTGCCCCTCACCAAGAAGACCCTCGACGGGTTTCTCGGCCTCCCGGAGGACGACCCCGGACGCCGGGCCGCCGCCGACTGGCTCCGGGCGCGGAAGGGGGCGGACGCCGACCCGAAGCGGATCGACGACGCCGACCGCGAGGCCTTCCGCGAGCTCGTCGTCGACCGCTACTTCGCGATCGTCTCGAAGGCGATCCGCGCCGCCGACCCCCACCACCTCGTCCTCGGCTCCCGCTTCCACGGCGACGAAAAGAACAGCCCGGGCGCCTTCCGCGCGGCCGGGCGGCACTGCGACGCCGTCTCCGTCAACCTCTACGGCGCATGGACGCCGGACGCCGCGCTCCTCGCCAGCTGGGTCGCCTGGTCCGGGAAGCCCTTCCTGATCACCGAGTTCTATGCCAAGGGGGAGGACTCGGGGATGGCCAATGCCACCGGCGCCGGGTGGCTCGTGAAGACCCAGCGCGATCGCGGCCTGTTCTACCAGAACTTCACCCTCGCCCTTCTCGAGTCCAGGGGATGCGTCGGGTGGCACCACTTCAAGTACGCCGACAACGACCCGGAGGATATGAGCACCGACCCGTCCAACCGCGACTCGAACAAGGGGGTCGTCAACGCAGCCTTCGAGCCCTATCCGGCCTTCCTGGTGCCGATGCGCGAGCTGAACGTCAACGTCCACGGGATCGTCGCCTGGATCGACGCGGGGGGGCGGGCGCACCCCGCGGAAGATCGCTGAAGCGCCGACGGCGTCACGCCCCCTTCATACGGTTGACCCTCCACGGGATCGCCTCGTACAATCCGGCCATGACGCCCCGGGGCTCCCGTCTCCGCGCGCTCCTCCTCGCCGCCGCGACCGCCGCGGGATGCGAATCCGCCCCGGAACGGCCCGCGCCTCCCCCCGCCACCGTCGAAACGGACCTCGCCCTGCTGACGCTGGCGGCGCACCACGAGGCGGCAATCGAGGAGGCCGGCCGGACGAAGGTGAACGCCGCCTGGCTCCGGGTGCCGGAGGCCTACACGCGTTTCCGCGCGCGCGGCCCCGTCGCGATCCCCGAACTGATGCAGCACGCCAAGGAGACGCCGCCCTTCACCTGGGCGGCGCTCGAGATGATCGCCGGCATCCTCCGCCACGTCCACCCGGACCCGTTCAAGATCGCCCGCGCCAGCCCGGCCTGCGACTACTGGGTGATGACCTGGGAGAAGGGACAGGGCATCAGCCGGATCACGCTCAAGGACGTGGACGCCGAGCGCGAACAGGCGCTCGGCGCCTTCGAGGGGCGGCTGCTCGACCACGGGTACCTGAAGCGGGACACGCCGCGCTACTACGACATCCGCGGCAGCTCCGTCTTCCCCGTCAAGCGCGTCCTGCTGGGCTCCGGGCCGGACGACGTGCAGCGCATCCTCGGCAAGCCCGCCCGGGTCCTGCGCGAGGTCTTCCAGGAGCCGACCATCGTCCGCCTGGAGGACCTCCCGGCCTTCGACGAGCAGTGGGGCTTCCCCGGCGACCGCACCGCCACCTGGGTCTTCTTCCGGGAACAGAAGGTCGTGGCGGCGTTCCAGGAATCCCTGGATTGACGGGCGTCCCGCTTCCAGAAGACCCCGTTTATTCCACCACCGTGAAGCGGACCGACAGCGCCGTCCCGGGCGCCCCCTTCCCGTCCTTCTCCGCGTGCGGCGTGGCCTTGATCACGTGCTCGCCGGCCGTGAGCGTCCCCGCCTTGTGCTTCCCCTTGTCGTCGCCGAACAGGCTGTAGGGGGCGGAGCTTTCCACCTGGCGGTCCCTCCCGTCCAACTCCAGCACCACGCTCCCCACGAGGGCGGGCTGCGTGTCGGCCCGGACGGAGAGCTTCCGCGTCGGCAGGGCGGAGAGCTTGAACACCATCCCGTCCCGGAGCACGAGCAGCTCGCGGGACGTCGCGGCGTCGACCAGCACGAAGCGGGAGACCTCCAGCGCGGGCTGCTTCCCGGCGGCCAGGGCCGGCGCGGGAGCCGGCTTCGGATCGGCAGCGGGAGCCGGCTTCGGATCGACAGCGGGAGCCGCTGCCGGGGCCGCCTTCTGCGCGGAATCGGCCGCCGGCGGCGGTCCCGCGAGCAGGGCCTCGATCTCCCCGTCCGCGAGCGCCCGGTCGTAGATCCGGACATCGTCGACGACCCCCCGGGCCGCCCACCGCCGCCCGCCCTCCGCAGGATCCGCGATCCCGATCCGCCAGGGCGTCCTGCCGTAGTCGGCCGCGCCGGCGCCCGAGGGCACCGGCTTCGCGCCGGCCCGCGCGCCGTCGAGGTAGACCCGCATCTCGCCCGCCTCCCGGTCGACCACCACGGCGACGTGATGAAAGGACCACGGGGGGCACACCGTGTCCCACGCCCCGGCGACGAGCGGAGGCCCCGAGACCGGCCAGTGCTCCGCGACGAAGCGCTGCTCGTGATTGTAGGCGAGCCCCGTGTTCTTCCCCGCCTTGACGAGGACCGCGAACCGCTCCATCGAGGGCACGCCCGACTCCGGCACCGCCTCCGGACGGAACCAGGCGGCCAGCGTGCAGCTTCCCGCCTGGACGCGGTCGAGACCGGGAACGGACGGCAGCTCGACGTGGGCGCCATCGCCGACGAACCGGACGCCCCGGCCGAACCGGCCGAGCGTCCGCGTCACCGCCCCGACCAGACGGGCGACGTGGCCATGGCCGGAGGCATCCTCCGCGGTCTCCCCCGCCTCCTCGTCGAAGCGCCACCAACCGATAGGGCCTTTCCTGGGAAGGGGCGGCGCGGACGCGGCCGGCGTGACGGCCGGAACCGGCGGGAACGGCGCCTGGACCGCCGCCACGGATTCCGTGCAGTCGAACGGGATCACGTATCGGCCCGGGATCACCTCCCGCCGGCCGCCGGGCGGCTGCCAAGCCACGGAAACGACATCCCCCCCGGTCAATTCCAGCCCGTGCGCCTCGATGTAATAGCGGCGGCCCGCCTTCAGCGGCACCGGTTTCGCGGCCTGCGAAGGAACCATGTCCCAGCAGCGCGGGGAGGTCCACACATCGATCCGCCCGGCCAAGACCTTGTCTTCGGGACGCTCGCCGGGGCTGAGATAGAGCTCCCCCTGGTCGTCGGCGGCGATCCAGAAGCGGTACTCGCCGTCGGCCGGCGGGACAAGGTATCCGCGCAGGCGGGTCGCGTAATGGTTCGCGATGTCGGACGGGCTCTCGAACTGGCGAATCACATACGCCGTCGCCGGCGGGGACCGAAGCCACCCCCCCATCGCCAGGTCGCCCTGAACATTCCGCACGCCGGTCCAGACCTCGCAGGCCAGGGTGCCGGGCGGGAGCCGTGTCCCGGCCGGGCAGGCGACGACGTGATGCGCCTGGCAGAGCGGAAGCGGCTTCGGGTCCGAGAGCGGCTTGTAGGACGTCCGGCTCCGCGACCACCAAGCGCGATATTCCCCCGGCGTCCGGAAGGACTGGCCGGTCAGCCGGACGAGGGACCCCGGCAGCACCTCGCGCAGCCGGGCCAGCTTCTCCTTCGCCTTCGCGGCCTCCAGCTCCTCCCAGAGCGCGATCATCGACTCGACCGAGACGGGATCGTAGAGCGAATCGATGACCCAGGCGGCGTTCTCCACGACGCCGAAGTCCTCATCCTTCAGGAGCGGCGCCACGGCGGCGGCGCCCGCGGGCTGGCCCGACATGTAGAGGCTCCAGATCGAGTCCTTCAGCAGGCTGCGGTCGGCCAGGACGGCTTTCACGAGCGGCCGGATCACCGAATCCATCCCGTTGTATGCCCCCAGCGCCCGGACCGCCTTCTGGCGGACGGGCGGATCGCCCTCGAGGCACGACACGAGCGCCGCGGCAATCCGGGGGTCCGTCTCGGCCCTCGCCAGCACCTCCACCGCCGCCGCGCGGGCGCCGGCGTCCTGCGCCGCGGCCATCGCCGCCTTGAAGTCCGCCAGCGCCTTTCCGACCGCCGCCTCGTGCTCGCGCCGCAGCGCCTCCTCCTTCGCCGCGAGTTCCGCC
>CAYUME010000144.1:0-4442 GCA_964445475.1 uncultured Planctomycetia bacterium | reverse complement strand
TCGCCACTCCCCTGCCGCTCCGCGAACTGAGCCCGGGCGACGCCTCGCTCGTCCCCCGCCTCCTCCTTCGCCGCGAGTTCCGCCGCGGTGAGGACGGACGGCGGCGCGGGAGTAACGGAGGACGCGACGTCGGGGGGGGGCGGCTGCGCAGTGACATCGCCGGCAGCGGGAGGATCGGGGTCGGGAGGCACGGAAGCGGGGGGCGGGGACGGCTTCGGGGGCGCGTGCGCGGCCAGTTGCCGCGCGGCCTCCTCGTATTCCTTTTTCGCCCCCTCGAAATGAGGCGTCCGCTCCGCGTCCCACATCGCGACCTGGAACCGCTTCGCGACCCCCTCGAGGTCGTCCGGGTTTGCTTTCCGGAACTCCCGCGCCTGCTGCAGGGACTCCTCCGCCTCCTGTGCGCGCCGGGGGTTGCCGTCGGGGATGGAAGATTGCAGGCCGGAAGGGGGCCCCTCGACCGCTCCCGCCGAGACGGAGGGTCCCGCCACCGCGGGAGCGGCGACGACCGGGGAGACCGCCGGAGCCATGCGCTTCCCGCTGGAGGCAGGAGGCTTCCGCCCCTGCGTCACCAGGAACAGGACGAGACCGAGAACGACCACAGCGCCGACGACGACATAGACGACCGGCGACACGGCGGCGGGACGGGCGACAGACCGTTTGGTGTGGGCGACCTGCGCGTGACGGGGCGTGGGAGGGTCCGCGGCCTTCCGGAGCCGGTCCGACTCCTGCTTCCGCGGCTTATCGGACGAGACGAACAGGGGCGTGGCCCGTTCTTGAGCCGGGCCGGACAACAGCGCGGCCTGCTGCTCGGCAGGGAGGGTGGCGATCAGCTCGGGCGAGCACTTCCGGCAGGTGGTGGTGATCCCCACGCGGAAGGCGTTGCCCTTCTGAAAGTCCCCCTCGCTGAGCCGCTTCTGGCACTTGAAACAGTAGACGAGCTCGAAGCCCATATGTTATGCACCCAAGGCGAATATAGGTCCCCGACAGGTGCGCGTCAAGAAAAATCGTTCGAAATAGATAGATCACCCGGAACGGGATGCGCCCTCCCCCGATGTGGATTCGGAGTTGCGATTTCACGTGGATCTGACATTTCGGATCCCCGTCCGCCCCCCCGGCCGTATCTTCACCGCCATCGTCCGGCGTTGCACGCCCTTTCAGGGGAAACGGGTGAATCCCCCCGGTCGGATCGATCTGCTATACTGAGCCCGACGCCCGTGACAGCACCGTTTCCGCCCCGCCTCCCGGGACGCCGGACTCCGGAAGCGGACCGTCCCCGACCGGAGGCCCCATGACCCGTCGCGACCGCCCCTGCTTCCCCGCCGCCGGCGCCGCCCTCCTCCTCGCCGCCCTCCCCCCGGCCGCCGGCGAGCCGCCCCCGGCGCCCGATCCGCAGAAGGCGCCCGCCGCGGCCGAGCCGCCCGTCACCACGCTGAAGAACGAGCTGGGCGAGCTCCTCCGCGCGTGGAGCACCGAGAGCACCGCCGCCGGCCACGCCGGCGACCGGTACGACAACCGCGACCGCGGCCACTCCGAGCTCGACCGCCGCCCCTGGCCGCAGCTCGGCCAGGTCGCGTACACCGCCGAGCAGAAGGAGAAGCGCCTCGACTGGGCCTTCTGCGGCGGCCTTCACGAGGGCGTCGTCTTCGGCAACTCCTCCACCTCCGCCCCCGCCCGCCAGGGCGGCAGCAATGCCCGCATGGCGTACGTGAACCCGCGCGGATTGGCCGTCCTCCTCGCCCAGTACACCCGCAACCACCTCTACGTCTACCCCGAGCACCAGGACCACGACCCCGGCCACAACGGAAACCCGGACGGCTGGGGCGACCTCTTCCCCGCCAACACGCCCTTCGTCATCATCTCGCAGGGCTCCTCCGGCTCCGACCAGCCCTTCCTCCGCGCCATCGCCGCGACGCTGGCCGCCTTCCGGCCCGAGGTGAAGAAGCGGCTCGTCGAGACCGGCCTGCTCATGCCGACGGTACAGATGATCTTCCGGTCGTGCAACAAACACCTGACGGATCCGGCCGAGTACCGCACCGGCAAGGCCCATCCGACCGTCTTCGAGGGCGGGTGGGTGGACGACCTGGCGATGGCGAAGCGGGCGCACGCGATCGCGGCCGACGCGATCCCGCCCGTGGCGATGCTCCAGGTCCTCGAGGAGGACGCCCCGGCCGACGGACTCGACTACTTCGAGCCGGGGGCCCACGAGAAGCACTTCGACTCCCCCTTCGTCGTCATGCGCGTCTTCCGGGGGCGACACGCCGTCCACCGGATGGTCGTGAGCGCCGAGGGAAGCGGCGACGTCAACAAGCGACCGCTGTCGTTCCACTGGGTCGTCCTCCGGGGCGACGCCGCCCGGATCCGGATCGCGAGGCGGAACGACGCCGGATCGGTCGTCGAGATCGCCGTCCCCTGGCACGACCGCCGACCGGTCGCGGAGGGCTCCCCCCTCGAATCGAACCGCGTCGACATCGGCTGCTTCGTGAACAACGGCGCCCACGACTCGCCGCCATCCTTCGTCACCTTCTGCTTCCTCGACCACGAGGCGCGGACGTACGACGCCGGGGGACGCCTCCTCGAGATCGGATACCAGATGGGCGGAACCCGGCTGGAGGTCGCCGACTGGGGAAGGCTCTTCGGCCTGCTCGGGGAGGACGCGGCGTCGTGGCCGGCACGGCTGCTGCGCGAGCGGTTCCAGCCGGAGGAACGGGCCGCGCTGCGGGCGGCGGCCGCCGAGAAGGCCCCGCTCGACGCGGCCGTGGCGGACGCGGAAACACGAAAGAAGGCGGCCGACGAGGCCCACAAGACGACAAAGACCGCCGAGACGGAAGCCGCGCTCAAGACGGCCCAGAAGGCCCTCGACGACGCCCGGAAGGCGCAGCGGGACCTCCTCGCGAAGCAGCGGGTCGGCCTGCCCGCCCCGATCGAGACGCTCGTCGTCGGGCGGGCGCTCGGGGGCCTGATGCGCGACCCGGCGCTCTTCGTCGCGCGGCAGGCGGAGCTCGAGGCCTTCCTCGCCACCCCGGAGGGGAACGGCCGCCGGGGCGCGCTGGAGGTCGCCCTGCGGCGCACGCTCGCCCTCGGCATCCTGAATCGGGCAGGCGCGGGCCCCTGCGCCCTGTCGCTCCTCCGGGAGGCGCCGACGCGCTACGAACAGGCCATGCTCGAGCGGTTCCACGGCGAGATCCTGGCCGGCGTCCTCTACCCCGGCATCGTCCGGGCCGCATTCCACGTGAACTATGTCCCCCCCGAGATCTCCGAGCCGCCGGGCTGGCGGGACGTCTACCGGCACGACGCGGCGGGAAACGACCGGGGGTGGACGCGGCATTTCGTGAACGGAAGCCCGCCCGTCGATTTCACGGCGGACGGCCTCCAGGTGCTGGAGCGGGACGCAGCGGGACGCCCGACGAAGACCCGGACGGTAACGTACAAGCCGGAGGACCCGAAGGGGAAGGTCGCGATGCCGCACTGGCGCCCGCTGCTCCAGCTCCCGGGCGACGAGATCCGTCACACCGCATACGCGGGAGACGACGACGAGACGGGGACGGTGATCCGGACGGAACGCGTCACCGGGACGAATCGCGAGCGCCCCTGACGCGAAAGGACGCCGGACACGGGCGTTCTGGGTCGTGTCGCCGGAAGACGACCGTGCCCCGGGCGTTCACGGAAAGCCGAAAGCGCGCCAGACCTTCGATCTGCACGAGGAGGGACCGACGGGATTCCCGGATCTTTTTGATTTACCCCTGCAAGCCCCTTCCGTACAGTATCGTCACGACCGCCCCCCGGATCCCCTGTCATGCCCAAAAAGCGCCTGACCGTCAACGAGGTGGCAGCCCACTGCGGCGTCACGTTCATCGCCGTCCGCCAGTGGATCCGGAGCGGCGAGCTGCCGGCCTCCCAGATCCCCGGCCGGCCCGACTACCAGGTCGAGCTCGACGACTTCATCGCCTTCCTCCACGCGAAAAACAAGCCGGTCCCGAAAGAGCTGCTGGTGACCGGGCAACGCGTGCTGATCGTGGAGGACGACGAGCCGATGGTCCGGCTGCTCGAAAGCCACCTGAAAAAGGCCGGGTTCGAGACGTTCGCGGCCCGGGACGGCTTCATCGCCGGCGCCATGCTGGAGTCGGTCCACCCCACCCTCCTGACGCTGGACATCCTGATGCCCGGCCTCGACGGCATCGGCGTGCTCCGGTTCATCCGCGGCCGCGACCACCTGAAGGACACGCGCATCCTCGTCGTCTCCGCCCTGCCGCAGGCGAAGCTGGACGAGGCCCTCCAGGCCGGCGCGGACGACACCTTGAGAAAGCCGTTCGAGCCCGAGGTGCTGATCGGAAAGCTCTACGCGCTGGCCGGCATCCCGCCCGCATAGCGATCCGCCCGGCAACCCGAGCCCCCAAGGAGATCCCGGGGATGGAAGACCTGAGGCGCCTCTATCGCCAGTCCAT